>JBJHCD010000001.1:0-30243 GCA_050485845.1 Pirellulaceae bacterium
AGCGCGAACAGTCCGATGGTGGTCAAGATCGTCTGGTGGCCGAGTTCCCCTTGCGGCACGCGGACGCGACCGAGGTGATCGAAAAGCTCAAGACACTGCTCGGCATCGAAGCCCAGCCAACTCGAATGTCACGCGACCAGATTCGGCTGGCTCGTGACGAAATGGTTTTGCAGACGGAGATGATCAAGCGGTTGGGAGACCGAGCCCCGAAGTTGGACAAGAAAGAAGTGGAAGTCCACCTGGTGGCCAACGAACGGCAGAACAGTATTTTGGCCAACGCGGCTCCAGACAAGATCGCCGTCATCCGGCAGGCTGTCCAAGCACTCGACACTCCAACGGACGATCACGCTTTTCGCCTATCCGACGTCACGACCATGAAGGTCTACCCCATGAATGGAGCCGACGCGGACTCGGTGGCCGAGATCCTGAAGGATCTGCAGGGAATCGGGAAGCTGGACCGGAATACGCGATTCACGCAGGACGAGGACCGTCAGACGTTATTCGCTCACGCGTCGCTCGAGGATCATCTCACCATTAAGTCGGTGATGGATCAGATGTCTGGTTCCGCTCGTGATTTTCAAGTTATCACCCTGGAGCGGCTTCAGGCCGAATACGTGGCCGAGTCGATCCGTTCGATGATGCTCGGGGAAAGTGCCACGAATACTCGGAATCGCGGACGCAGTCGCCGGACGCCCCAGAGCAGCGGCAACGGTTTCCGGATCGAAGCCGATATACCTGGGAATCGGATCTTTCTCCACGCGACGGCGGCTGAATCGAAACAGGTGGATGAGTTGTTGGTCCAACTGGGTGAACGAAAGGCTGTAGCCGGAAATGAACGAATTCTTTCCGTTTCCGCGGAGAATCTCGAGGAAACGATCGAGCGCGTGCGAGATCTCTGGCCGACGCTCAGCAATCAGCCCCTGCATCTGGATGTACCCGACCAGCGACCTCGCCGTTCGGAATCACCGACCGGCGACCGATCGCGACGAATTCCGGTCGAGTCGGATGAGGAGGTAGGATCCGATCTACGCAGCCCTCGACGCGTGTTTCCTCCGAGCGCGCCTACTCGCCCGTCACAAGACCCCACGGCATTCAACACCTTTCCTGGTAAACCATCCGAACGATCCGAGCAAGAACTGGCCGAGGAAGATGACTTCACCCATGCGACGCGAGAAGTCTCTTTGGTTCGGGTGTTGGGGCCGGAACGAGGTCGCTGGGACGACTCCGATCGGTTTGGTGTATCCAATGCCGCGGACTCAAGTCCGGTGACGGTCCGTGGGGAGAACGAGGGCAAGTTGATCTTGCGATCCGACGATCGTCAGGCTCTTTCGCGATTGGAGTCGGAACTAGAGGACCTGGTCCGGGGATCGGGATTATCGGGATCGCTGCCTCAAACCAAGCCCTACACGGTATTCAAACTGGACCATGCGTCCCCGTACTTGATCGAGATGACGCTCCAAGACATTTTTGCCTCGGACGGTGTTCGCTTGGCCAAACCGCTCCGATTTGTCTCCGATTCCACGACTCGATCGCTGATGGTCTTTGGTGCCGGTGAGGCGGAACTGCGTGAGATCGAGGAGCTGCTCGATTTTTATGATCGTCCACAGGATCGCGATCCGGAGACGCTCCGGAAGCCCCAGTATTTCGAACTTCAATACGCGAAGGCCGAGGAAGTTGCCGAGGTGATCAAGGATCTGTATCGCGATTTGCTCAGCACAAATGATCGAGCACTCGCGGAACAACAACAGGGCCGCCGCTCTCAGCAAACTCGTCCAACCTCGATGCCGATCGTGAATAGCAACGCCAAGGAACTGCAGTTTAAGGGGATGTTGTCGGTGGGAGTCTATGCCGACACGAACACTCTGATCGTCTCGGCGCCCCAGTACTTGACCGAGGAGATCAGGGAGACGATCCAGGAGTTGGATCAGGAGGAAGCAGGTGAGGCGGCGGGAACGGTCACCAGCGTTATCGGGATCGGCGGGGATGTGAATGGCTCGTTGATTGCCGAACGACTCGGGGCCATGATGGAAGAACAATCGGGCTCACGTGATCGTCGTGATCTTCGGCAGGACCCACGCCGATCTCGGTATGAGGGAGATCGCAGACCGACTTACCGGGGAGGCCCCGAAGACTTCCGCCGTTTCCGAGGGCAGCCTAGCCAACGCCCCCCCGTTCGCCGTACCGGTCCCTAATTCGTTTGCCGGGAGTTTGCCGATGACTTGTCCAGCCGGCATCATGCAGTTCCCCTTCGTACTCCGTGCAAGTCCCGCCGCGCGGCAATTGGAAGTCGCGCCGGGTACTTGGCGTGTGATACGCCACCTCCTGTGTGGGATCGTCGCTTGGGGACTGGGATGGGGCGAGCACGTTGAATCGGGGGTGACTCGGGCGAGTGACGTCCACTTCAGCTTTCAGTCGGACCAACTCGATCAGAATCCACAAAAGTTTATTTTCTGTTCCGGCCGGACCAGCAACGTTATCCCCGTGCATTGGCGCGTCGTTGCCGACACCGAGAACGCTCAACGCCACGTCTTGGCCTGGCTGGCACCGGAAAAGGTCGAACACCGCTATGCCCTGGCACTTGCCGAGAGCTGTCACTGTCGTGACGTCAAACTGTCCGTGCGGATCAAGTTTCCATCGGGTGAGCCCGATGCGACGGGAGGCCTCGTTTGGCGTTATCAGGACTCGGAAAACTATCTCGTGGCTCGACTCGATCCATCTCAGCAACGAGGCAGACTGTACCGAGTCGTGAATGGCAATCTAGCCACCTTTGGACATGCCGACGGTTTAACACTACAGCCGGAAACCTGGTACACGCTGCGCGTCGAACATAAGCGAGACACGGTGAAGATGTATCTGGACGGCGAGGCGTTGCTGGTTGTCAAGGACCGCCACTTTCGTCATTCCGGCAGGGTCGGCATTTGGACCAAGACCACCGCCAGCACCTACTTCGACGACCTCCGGATTCGACAATGGCACGATGACGATCGTGAGAATCGATAACGTCCACGCAATCAGAGCCATGGTGGACTATCCCGGAGACTCCCGGCCGTGCGTATACTGCTGATTGAGGACGAGCCTGACCTGGCGGAAGTGATCTCTCTGGCGCTTCGCGAGTATGAGTTCTCGGTCGACACGGCCCAAGATGGACGCACGGGTCTTCAGAAGGCCCAGCAGGACGACTACGATCTAATCGTGCTCGACTTGATGCTGCCGCAGCTTGGGGGCATCGCCCTGCTGAAGCGACTGCGGCAATCGAACAAGACCCCGGTCTTGATCCTTACCGCCCGGGACGAGCAAGCCGACAAGGTCAACGGTCTCAATGCGGGAGCGGACGATTTCGTCACCAAACCTTTTGACTTGGAGGAGCTGATCGCTCGCATCCGCGCCTTGATTCGCCGCTCTGTGAACCACCCCTCCCCCATCATTCAGCTGGAGGATTTGGAAATCCACACCGCCTCCCGCGAGGTCTATAAACAAGGCGACCTTGTTCCCTTAACTCGCAAGGAGTACGCCATCCTTCAGCTCTTGGTCCTTCGTCGGGGAGAGCTGGTCACTCGATCGATGATCTACGACCGACTTTATGGCGAACAGGATGATACGCTCTCCAATGTCGTCGATGTGTATGTGGCGAACCTTCGCAGAAAGCTGGGAGCCCAGCTCATCGAGACTCGCCGAGGCGAAGGATACATCATCCGTGATTAATTCCGTCCGCTGGAAACTGATGGCCTGGTATGCCATGATCGTCGCCGCGATGACTGCCGCGTTTGGAACGTTGACCCACGTCACGGTGCAGCGGTTGTTGGAGCGGGAATTGGACGAACGACTTCTCGAGCAGGCGACGGCACTGGCCGATGTGCTGGTCCCGGAGGAAGATGGGACGTTTCGAGTCGAACTTTCGCCTGACCAGATTTCGCACTTTCAAGATGAGAGTCCCGGAGCCATCTACTATCGCATCTGGAATGCTCAACAGAGTCTGGTGGATACCTCACACCCCGAACTGACCGTGGCCCATGTCGCTCAGCCAGGCCCCAGAACTCGAGGTGACGTTCGCGAGATGGTGGTGAAGGGCCCGGAGGGAACGCACATCCTGGTGGGGCGTAGTCTGAATCAAGAGCAAGCTCAACTGAAGAGACTGGCTGGAACGTCGGTTGCCGTGGGGCTTTTCGTACTACTTCCCTTTCTCGGTGGCGGTTGGTTCCTGACCAGTCGCGCATTAGCGCCGATCGAACGAATCAGCCGGGCTGCCGCCGCCGTCTCGACTTCGAATCAGAACGAGCGGATTGAAGTCTCGCGAATGGAGGCGGAATTGGCCGAGTTGGCTCGAACGGTCAACGAGGCCTTCGATCGACTACAGGACACCGTCGAGCGGCAAAAGCGATTCACGGCCGATGCCTCCCACGAACTGCGAACGCCGCTGTCGGTCATCATGGCTCGAGCCGACCTGGCCCTGAAGTCCGAAAGGACGCCGGATGAGTATCGCGAGGCACTGACGGTTGTTCGTCATGCGGCAAGTCGCATGAATTCGGTCGTGGAAGGGCTACTGACCTTGGCTCGAGCTGATTCCGGCGAGGTCCCGCTGCAACCAGGACCGTGTGAAATCCATGTGATCGTTGCCGAGGTCTGTCAGTTACTACAGCCCTTGATTCTGCAGCGCGAGTTGACCGTCGAGTCCGACTTGGTTCCGGTGCAATTGATGGGGGACCGCGAACGAATTCGGGAGGCCGTTTCCAATGTCCTCTGCAACGCCGTCCAGTACAATCGTTCAGGAGGAGCGATTCGAATACAGCTCCGCGAACAATCCGGTCAGGCATTCATCCGAGTGGAAGACACGGGCATCGGAATTCCAGACTCCCAACAATCCCACTTATTCGACCGATTTTTCCGAGGGGATGAGTCGCGCTCGGGTCACGGGGACCGAACGAGTTACGGGGACCGATCGGGTCTGTCGCGGGGAAGCGGTTTGGGATTGGCCATCACCAAGTGGATCGTCGAAGCGCACGGCGGAAGCATCGAAGTGACCAGTCGAGAAGGAGAAGGGACCGTGGTGTCGCTGCGGTTCGGTTCCCTTTAGGCTCTGGTTCCTCTTAGGCCAATAGTTCTCGCATCACTCGGCCATGGACATCCGTCAAGCGATGGTCGCGTCCTCCATGACGGAAGGTGAGCTTCCAATGGTCGACGCCCAATTGATGCAGGAGGGTGGCATGGATGTCATGGATGTCGACCGGAGAATCGGCAACCGAATTCCCAAACTCGTCCGTCTCTCCGTAGCTCATGCCCCCCCGAAATCCACCCCCCGCCATGAAGAGGGCATAACCGTTCACATGATGGTCGCGTCCGCAGTTTTCCGTCACTTGCGGAGTGTGCGGAGTCCGTCCCATCTCTCCTGCCCACAAGACAATGGTTTCCTCCAGCATTCCACGCTGCTTCAAGTCGATGATCAAGGCGGCCACCGACTGGTCGGTGATCCGTGCATTCTTTTCGTGATTGACCTTCAGCTGGCCATGCTGGTCCCAGGGAGAATTGTTGCCGTCGAAGCTGGGACAAGTAATCTCGACGAACCGGACTCCCGCTTCCACCATTCGCCGAGCCCTCAAGGCCTGCGTGGCGTAAAACTGCTGGTGTTCGTCCTCCGAGTTCACTCCATATAGTTCGTGAATGTAGGCAGGCTCGCGGGAAATATCCGTCACTTCGGGAATGGTACTCTGCATCCGGAAGGCTGTTTCGTAGTTCGCGATCGCCCCTTCAATTGCGTTGGGATCGGAGACCTGCGTGGCAAACTCTTCATCCTGCTGAGCCAGCAACGCCAGTTTCTGCCTTTGCGTTGCCGCGTTACCGGCCGGCACGATATTGTCCACCGGAGTTCCCTTGGCTCGAATCATGGTGGCCTGACAAGAAGCCGGAAGATAGGAACTGCCGAAATTCTCGAGTCCCCCGTTGGGAACCCAGTCGTTGTTCAAAACCACATAGCCTGGCAGATTCTCATTCTCTGTTCCCAAACCATACGAAACCCAAGCTCCCACACTCGGAGCCTGCCCGATGATCCGCCCGGTGTGCAGGAGCAGATTCTGTTGCCCATGCAGGGGGAGTTGGCCGATCATCGACCGGACCACACACAACTCGTCCGCCACTCGGGCCACGTGAGGGAACAAGTCACTGACCCAGAGGCCACTCTGCCCCCGCTGATGAAACGCCCAGGGCGAACCGAGCCAGACGCGGCCAGCACCTGACTGTGCCAACTTGGAGACGGCCGAATCCCCAATCGCCTCGCCCTGATACTTGGCCAATGCCGGCTTCGGATCAAAAGTATCCACGTGACTCGGGCCACCATCCATGAAACAAAAGATGACGTTTTTCGCGCGAGCGGGAAAATGAACCCCCCCCGCTCCCGCCGACGCGCCGGCGAACGCCCTTCCTCCCAGAAGTCCAGACAACGCCAGCCAGCCGAAGCCGGCGGAAGAACTCTGCAGGAAACCGCGGCGAGTCGAATCGCCGAGAATGCGACCGGGACAACTCTTCGGCAAACGCGAATGATCGAATCGGAATGTCACGTGTCGGTCTCTCCCGTCACCGATAATAGATGAACTCTTTGGTATTGAACACGGCATGAGCAACGTTGGCCCAAATCCACGGGTCGCCCATCCAGTCGCCGCCGACCTCCGCAAAATCCTTCGGAAAAACTCTTGCCGAATCTTCTGCCGAGCCGACCGGCAGGCCCCGAGCTAACTGCCGGGCCCCCTCGATCCATCGTCGCCGCTCTTCTTCGGTTGCCTCGCGTCCCAAGGCGGCCAGGAACATGGCTTCGATCCGATCACCCGGGTCCGAGCGACCGTCCTGAACCAATTGCTCAGCCCAAAACTCCGCCAACCGCGTGACGAGTGGATCGTTCAACATCAGGAGTGCCTGAGCGGGAACGTTCGTTTCGTCTCGTCGCCCTGTCGGCAACTTCAGGTCCGGCAGGTTGAAGCCGACCAGAAACTTTGGCGGCTCCATAATCGACATCGTAATGTATATCGACCGCCGACCGTAACTGTCCCAAGGACCGGAAAACAGTCGTTTCGCCGAATCCTCGGCGACGCGCGGGGGATTGATGGGGCGACCATACAGTCTCGGGTCAAGCCGACCGGAGACAGCCAGCAAATGGTCCCGAATGGCTTCGGCTTCCAGGCGGCGAGTCGGATAGTGATGAAGCAGTCGGTTGTCCGGGTCGTGCCGCCGGGCTTCCGAGGCCCTCTCTCCCGACTGCCGAAATGTCCGGCTGAGGACCAATTGTTTGACGAGCTTCTTGGTTGACCATCCCTCCTCCATGAAGCGGAGCGCCAGCCAATCCAGAAGTTCCGGGTGAGACGGCAAGTCCCCTAAATGTCCATGGTCGTTGGGAGTGGCGACGATCCCCGTCCCAAAGACCCACTGCCAAACACGATTGACATAAACGCGTGCCGTATGGGGGTTCCGAGGATCGGTCAGGTAGCGAGCCAGCTCGAACCGCCCACTGCCCGTGAACTCAGCCGGCAACAGGCCATCCGACGAACGATCACGAGAAAAGACCTCCAAGAACCCGCGAGGAATCTCCGGCCCCTCGTCATCGACATTGCCTCGAATATTCAGCCGGTAATTCAGTGGAGCCATGTCTCGCTCATCCATGCTGATGGCGCTGCGAGGAAACTCGATCTCGGCCTCGACCGCCCGATATCGCTCGACTAGCTCGGCCACCTTCGGAAGTTGCTCCGCTCGATTCGGAAGCAGCTCCTCGGCCAGCAGCCAGTTCAGCACCCGTACATCTCCCGAGCCCACTTCGTCCCGCGCCCAACGCACAACCGAACTCGATAGCCAACCCGCCACTCGCTGCCAGGCTTCGTCATTGGAAGCCGGTGCCGCCCCGGAATAGAGAGGTACGAATGCATCGAGCGTATCGGGCGGAGTCCCGGGCGTCTCCTGGGCCACCACTCCCGTGAGGCTGAACCAGCTCCGTTTATCGAACCCATCATCGTTATCCGGTAGCCTTGTACCGCCGGCTCGAGCCAGTCCGGTGCGAGGAGGAAAGTTGGGATGGAGGTCGGACGTGGAGAATTCGGTCAACAGACGAGTGACGCCATTATTCAAATTCCGACCGGTTACCGACTGCCAAGTGGAGCCTGCACTCGGATCGAGAAACGAGATGTTCTCGGCCTGAAATGCATTCTGAGGTACGTCGATCCGCCCGGCCCAATCTCCCCCCGACATTCGCAGACTGACGATGTTTCGCGGAAAAGTCTCCGATGGTGGCAGCCGGATGGCGCCGGGAAGTTTTGATGAAAGAGCGTGAGTGTGGTAACCACGGTCGAGTAGCGTGGTGACGAGCGATTCGCCTTGGAGAGCGATCCGAGGAGTCCCATCCGTGACATAACCATGCTCCAGTCCAGCTCCATCAATGACCCAGCCCTCGGGAAAACCCGGCTGCGAGAAGTCAGTCAACACCATGAATTGTGCCTGATTGGCTTGCTGGCGAGCTTCACGCTCTGTGGCCCATTCGGAATTCAGCTCGTTCCACCGGTTCACAGTGGCTAGATCGAGTGCACGTCGTTGCATGTCGGACCGGGGCTTTTTGTTCATGTTGCCCAGAGCAAGTCGGAACCGCCCCAGAACGTGCTGGCTACCGTAATGCTGAACCAAAGTGACGCGCCACTCGCCTCCATGCGGCATCTCGACCGGCTCGGCAAACTGAAACCGAGCCGCGCGATCCAGATTCAAAGGCGACACTCCACCGATCGCCCAGCCCGTTCCCGGGGCCGGATCCAGCGCGGCCTGGACCGGGTAACCGGCCTGGGAGAAACCGGCCGTGGCCGATCCAATTTTCACTTCTCGCCACTCCCCATTGGCGGCGCGAGGATCCTCGTCAGAAGTCACTCCGTTTGCAAATTGTCCCCCTTGGTCATCGTGCGCGGAATCACTGATCAGTGGACGTACCTCGACCCGCAGATGGGAGAGGACGAAGTTGCCGTGTTCTGTCCGCCCGGGGCCACCACTGCCAAGACTCTCGTCGGTGAGCGCCTCGAGTTGCAGGAGGATCGCTGACCCGGGTTCCGTCGTGAAGCGGACCGTGTACTCGTCGGTCGCGGGGACTTCACCCCGTGCAAGAATCGACCGGTCTTCCGCGACCAGTAACTCGGTCGATTCCGATGCGGCCTCGGCTCGAAGATTGTACGTCTCGAGCCAGCTTGTTTGTTCAAGCAACTGAACCACTGGGTACGCGATATCCTCGAGCCCAGCCGTTTGCCAACTCGAATGCCGCCCCGCAGCCCACTCTCGCAGTGTTAAAGGATCCAGCGTTTCGCGAGCCACCGCGGTCCAGGCCTGGGCCAGCTCGGCCCGAATCTCATCCCGCAGGCGGCGAAGTTCGGCGACGAGAGACGCACGGCTTTCAGGGGCGTCGATGGCTCGAGTTGTCCAGCGCGGCGTCATGAAGACACCGGCCAGGGCATAGTAGTCGGCTTGAGAGATGGCATCCAGCTTATGGTCATGGCAGCGAGCACAGGCCACCGTCATTCCGAGAAAGGCCTTGGAGAAGGCGTCGATCTTGTTGTCGATCATCTCCTGGTGGATCCCGTTGAAGTCGAGACTGGTCCCATGACGATGTTCCCCCATGTGATAGAACATCGGCCCGATGAGACTTTCCGTCACTCCGTGAGTCGGATTGACCCGCGGATCGGGCAAGAGATCTCCAGCAATCTGTTCTCGGATCAACTGGTCAAAGCCGATATCCGCATTGAAGGCTCGGATCAGATAGTCGCGGTATTCCCAGGATCCCTTGGCCGGATTGTCCCACTCGTAACCGTAGGTGTCGGTGTATCGCACCACATCCATCCAGTGCCGAGCGAAACGTTCACCATAGTGGGGCGATGCCAGCAATTGATCCACGGCCGCCGCCACGGCGGCATCGGGATTCTGGTGAAAGGCTTTCCGAAACGTGGTTACTTGGTCAGGACGAGGAGGGAGTCCGGTCAGGACGAAGGCCAATCGCCGCAGGAGAATTTCGGGTGAGGCAGGAGGAGCCGGAGCAAGTCCGGCGGATTCAAGTTTGGCCAGGATAAAGCGATCCACCGGCTCCCGGGTCCAGTCCACGTCGGCGACGGATGGCAGTTCACTGTCACGCGGCGGTTGAAGGCTCCACCACTGGCTGCGCTGCGCCAGTTTAACCTGCCAGGCCGCTTCGGCCGCCTGCTCGGGGGAGGGGGGCGTATCGCGCGGGTCCTCGGCCCCGCCGCGGATCCAATGTTCAAAATCAGCGATCACCGAGTCGGCAAGTCTTCCGGTCGGGGGCATTTCAAAGGATTCGTGGCGGAGGGCTTCGAGCAGCAAACTCGCCTCCGGTTCGCCCGGCACGATGGCAGGTCCCGAATCACCACCGGCGCGAAGGCCGTCGCGGTAGTCCAGCACCAGGCCTCCCTGAACCTCCGAGGCTCCCGAGGAATGACACTCGTAGCAATGTTCGACCAGTACCGGCCGAATTTTCGTCTCAAAAAACTCCAGCTCCTCCCGGCCTTCTCCCCGTGAAGGGGCAAGGGAGAGCAGCAGAGCCAGTCCGAAGGTCGGCCAACCAGCGAAGAAGGCGAAATCGGCGCGAAGGAGTTGATTCATGATGGATGATGGGGGGGCAGGGAGCGCCGCAATGCAGCGCGGGGCAATCCAGGCGGGTGAGCCAACCTCATCATCATAGCGGATTTCTCAAGGAAAGATCCATTCCCGCAGGGGAGGTCTCCGGTGCCGCCAAGCCGTCCCAAAAAAGTTTGACATCCCCCCCTCGAGGCTGTTAGGCTGCGCCAACCGCGGCGATGAATACACCCTCCCCTTATCGGTTACCTGCTCACGAGGAGTTCCTCTATGTTTCGTCTCTCATGGTGCGGATGGTTCGTGGCGTCGATGCTGTTGACTCTCTCGGTTCCATTGGCTCATGCCGACGTTGAGGACCCGAACGAAGCGGAGAAGCCGACGCCGGAGTTGACTCAGCCGTTCGTGGACGAGATTACCCTGTTCGCGATCCGGGAAGATGGAACGCGATATGCGGTCAAGGATCCTCAACTGATGATCCGCACTTACGACGGCGAGCGGGGCGGCACTGGTGAATTCGCCCAAAGTGCCGCCCATTGGGCTTGGGGAGAAGGCCGCCCCGTGGCCATTACCGTGTTCTGGCGATGGCAACACCGCGACACTTGGGGCCATTCCTTTATTTCCACCAGTCCGGGGCGACTGGTCGCGACGTGTGAACATCGTATTTGGAGCCCGGAACAGCCTGGACTCCAGTTCGCTCGACTCGAGGATGTTCCGGCACCCGCGGAAGCGAAGGAGGATCGGATCGAGCAGATGGCGAAGATTGCTCAGCGGTTTACCGGAGAAGAATTGGTCCGCGACCGAGTCCTGGACCTTGCGATCCTTCCAGACCCGATCTACCAATACCAAGCGGACGATATCGACGGAGCGATCTTTGGATTGGCCCGGAACGGAAGTCCTTACGGATATTTGTTCCTCGAAGCGGTCAGTGACCCGGTCGAGAACCGCTACTGGCGTCACGGTTGGATTAAGGGGACCAGTTCACACGTCAACGTGATGTTCGATGGCAGAGAACTCCTCCACATTCCTGGCGACCTGAATTTCGTGGGCGAGCCGACCGAGCCCTTTTGGGTTTTCTTTCGTGATATGCCAGGCGAACAAGCCCAGCAAGCCCAGCAAGCCCAGCAAGCCCAGCAAGCTCAGCAAGCTCAGCAAGCCGAGAATACGGAAAACGGCGAGCCGGTTGAGTCGGCAGAGGAGGAATGAGGCTGGAAGGCATTGGTGAGCTTGGCCCGAGTCTCAATTCGGTCGGGTGGGGGGGCGAGACTAGCTCGTGAAGCATGCCACGCCCCGGGGGCCTTGCTGGGGCTGCACCGTTGTCTTGACTGGGACTGCTAGTTTACCGGCACCTCGTTCTGGTACACTCTCGCTGGAACGTTTTCCGTGACGTCCTAAGGATCATCGCGGATCAATCTGAGTTGTCTGAAGGTATTTTTTGCGAAGTGCGAGAGTGGAAATGGTTGCTCGATCCTTCGATTGCCTGGCCGTGTCGCTACGGGTACTGGTCTCAATTCAAGTACTCATGACGTTCGTGTCGGTGGAGGCCGCCGACCGGAACATCGTGTTCATCATCACGGACGACGAGAGTCCGACACTGGGATGTTACGGTGACCCGGTGGCTCGGACCCCGGCCATCGACGCCATTGCCGCGGACGGTGTGATCTTTCGCAACGCCTTTGCCACCACGGCGTCGTGCAGCGCGAGTCGGAGTGTGGTGATGAGCGGTCTGCACAATCATCGCAACGGCCAATACGGCCATCAACACAGCTATCACAAATTTCTGACATTCGACGGCGTGGGGCGACTGAGCCTTCCGAATGTGATGCGCGGGCTTGGTTACCGCACCGCGCAAATCGGCAAGTACCACGTGGGGCCCGAGTACGTTTATCGATTCGATACGTATCTGCGTGGTAATGCTCGCAATGCCGTGGAGATGGCCGAGCGATGTCGAGGTTTTATCACCGCGGACGACGAGCGCCCTTTTCTGTTGTACTTCGCAACATCCGATCCCCATCGCAGCGGCGAAGAGGATGAGAACAGCCGGCAGGAACTGAAGCCGAATCTTTTCGGCAACCTTCCGAATCGGGGGCATTATCCGGGAGTCGATGAAGTCTTCTATGACCCGGCCGAGGTTCCCGTGCCGGCCTTTCTACCGGATACCGTGGAGACGCGGGAGGAGCTGGCCCAGTATTACCAGTCTTGTTCCAGGATCGATGCCGGGGTGGCTCGATTGGTCCAAATCCTCCAAGAGGCCGATCTGTACGACAAGACGCTGATTGTCTTTACTTCGGACCATGGCATGGCCTTCTCAGGAGGAAAGACGACCGTTTATGAAGGGGGATTGCTCGTCCCGATGGTCGTTCGCGATCCCTACCAGCCCAAGCGTGGATTCGAAAGCCGGGCGCTGATCAGCCACATCGACATCACGCCGACCCTGGTCGACTATGCCGGGGGACTGGATCCGCGCACGGGAGGGCCTCGCCGTTACGGTGAGGTACCGGCTGACAGGGAGTCGGCATCCGGTTCCACTCGCCCGAATCCAGCCGCGCCGCGGGAGAACACTGACGGAGGGAAGCCGTTCGATGTCTATCATGGTCGTTCCTGGCTCCCTGCCTTGGCGGATCCCGAAGCGGAACATTGGGAGACGATCTTCGCTTCCCACACATTCCACGAGATTCAGATGTACTATCCGATGCGGGTGGTTCGCGACAAGCAGTACAAGCTGATTTGGAACATTGCCCATCCCCTCCCCTACCCCTTTGCTTCCGATCTCTGGGCTGCTTCCAGCTGGCAGGCTCAGTACCGGAAAGGTCTGGATGCTCCCTACGGTCAAAAGACGGTTGGTCAGTACATTCATCGTCCCGAGTTTGAACTGTACGATATCCGCGAAGATCCTCACGAAAGCACCAACCTCGCGGAAAGTAACGAACACGCGGATCTGCTCGAAGCTTACAAGCAGCGTCTCCAGCGATATCAGCGGGAAATGCAGGATCCCTGGATCATCAAATGGGAATACGAATGAGCGGAGGGTTGCGCCGCTCTCAAGTGGGCACCCTGCACGTCGTGATCGGGACAAGCGCGCGGAAACGAACAGCGGTGCGCGCTTCCTGCGGCGGCAAGCAGGACTGATGAAGGGCCCGCGAACACGATCATTCGGCCTCCACCCCATCCGATTCAAGGGGTTTCTCGCTAGCAGATTGAAGGTCGAATCGCTCGAGTTTCATGAACGCGGCTGCTTTTTGGGTGGATGGCCCCCGGTTTGCTAAAAGTCGCAAGGTTTGATTTTCGCGACCGCTTGGCGAACCGGGGCCGAATCGTTGGCTTCCGGCGTTCGAATCTACTCGGATGGAGCGGCGTCCCGACCGGCCGAAGAAGGAAACGAGATTACATGGGCAATCATGAAATTCACTGTGAGTATTTTTCGCAAGAGGATCTGCTCGGGGCGGGGTGCCTTGACTTGCGGCTTGCCATCGAGGCAACCCGCGAGGCGATTGCCTCCTTCGAGGCAGGGGATGTCATCTTTCCCGAAAAAATCGTCCAGATCTTCAATAACGAAACACAAGAGAGAATCAATTGCCTCCCCGCCACGTTCCGCAGCAAGAAAATCTGCGGCGTGAAATGGGTTTCCGTCTTCCCGCCGAATCCCACTCGGCATGGAATTCAGAACCTGTCGGCCGTGATTATTCTGTCGGAGATTGAACGTGGATTTCCCATCGCCTTCATGGAGGGAACGCTCTGCTCCAACGTCCGCGTGGGGGCCGTGGGAGGACTGGCTGCCTCCTATCTTGCTCGTCCCGATTCCGAGACCATCGGTTTCATTGGGGCAGGCGAGCAGGCGAAGATGCACTTGATTGCGATGAAGACGGTCATCCCCTCGTTGAAGACCTGCCTGGTCGCGGCGAAGGAAGTTGAAGAGGAGGAACAGTTTGTCCGCCAGATGTCTCCCATCCTGGCTGACATGGAGATACGGGGGACCGGCACCGATTTGGAGGCGGCGATCACCTCGGCTGACATCGTCGTCACGGCGACGAGTGCCCAGGCGCCGCTTCTGAAAGCTGCTTGGATGAAGCCGGGTACGTTCTACAGCCATATCGGCGGTTGGGAAGACGAGTACGCCGTGGCCAAGAGCTGTCAGAAGATTGTCTGTGACGACTGGGAAACGGTGAAACACCGAACCCAGACGCTCAGCCGCATGTATCAGGAGGGAGAATTGTCGGATGCCGATATTTTCGGCAACCTCAGCGACCTCGTCTCGGGCCGCAAGCCGGGCCGGGAAACTCCCGAGGAACGAATCTATTTCAATGCGGTCGGCTTGGCGTATATCGACGTCGCCATTGCCTGCGCCATGTACGAAAGAGCGCGCACAGCTGGCATGGGCCAGGATCTCAAAATTCAGCATGAGATGATTTTCGAACACGCACATCTCAAGGATTGGGTGCGCATGGGAAAATAAGCGAGATGTCACCTATTGCGGGTGGGGCTTTTGCTGGCGAGTCGGGAGACGCCGGGGCATCATGTGAATGGCGCGCGGTTCCGGGACGTGTCCACCATGACTTCGAGGTGCCAGAACCGGTCTGAATCTCCTATTCTGGGGAGGCATTGGGGAATGTGAACTCATAAGTCCCTCCCCCCAATTCCAGGACCTGGCGACCATCGGACGACTCGCGGAGCGTCAAGTCGGATGATTCCAGGACGAGGCGGCCCGACTCCCGGACCGCTTCCCAGGAAGCATTGGGTAACAGGAATTCGACTTGCGTGTTGGCGGGCAACTCGAGCTGGCAGTTCACCTCACCGCTCGATTTGCTCCATTTCATCCGAACGGGACCACGAAGTGTGGGAATCTGAGCGGTGAACCAATCCAAGTCGCCCGGTTGGGGCGCGACCCGGAGACGACGGTAGCCTGCTTCCAATGGTGTCACTCCCACCAAATACCGCCCGATTGCCGCCACGGGACCGGTCGCCCATGGATGATTCCAATCCTGGTTGGTCTTATATCGCTGATCCCAGGCCTCCATGGTCATGGTGGCACCTTGCTTGATCATGTTGTGCCAACTTCGAACACCACGCGAATCGATCAACTCAATCGCGGCTTGTGGTTCACCATGACGAAACAGAATCTCCAGCAGGAAGTGTGCCGCATACACGCTACACGTCGCCCCTCGTGATTGGACCGACTCGAGCACGGTGGCTTGATGGGCTTCCGGAACGAGATCGAATGCCAGAGGGAACAGGTTTGCGTGGAGTGAGCTATGTGCGACTCCCTCACCATCCCGATACCGTCCCGTGTCCGTATCGAAGAAAACTTGTTGGTATTGTGCTCGTACATGAGCAGCCCGCTCGCCCCAGATAGCCGCCTCCTCGGGACGTTCCAGCACGTCGGCGATCTTCTGCATTAACACCAAGGCACGGTAATGAAAAGCATTGGCGACGGCGTCCACGTTGGTGATCTGGTGCTGATCCCGTTCTCCTGGAGGCCAGTCCACCACGATCCGCAGTGACTCGCCGAGGTTGAGGGCCGCAAGTAATTCGGGGGTCTGCAGCGACACGTCAATCAAGCCATCATCACGGGCCAAATCGACCAACGTCTTGACAGACAACTGATCGTAGCTGACAGCCAGCGAGCGAAGGTCACCGGTGTGCAGGTAGTCCTCCCAGGCAATCATGACGGTGAACGGATGCCATTCCAGCGGCCAGGTCGGGCGCTGCAGGAGGTACTCCAGAGTATGCCGCGCCATGCCATAAGAACGGTCGACGTTGTAGTGGGCCAGTTGATTCACGTACGTATCCGCTTCGTACGGTTTACGCTCTCGATCACCGTCGACGTACAAACCCGCAAAGCTGGTTGCCTGGATCGTGTACCGACATAGTTCCCAAATTGTGTCCAATCCGGGGCGTGAGGATTCGAAACGGGCTGCTTGCTCATCAAATGGAATGCTCAACCACCCCCGCTGAACCATCCCAGGTCGAAAACCGGGCGGGACATTTTCGAGCAATGCGAAGCGGAATGGCATTATTTGGGCCAGCCCCGGAGAAAGGCCCAAAAACCCTTCTTTCATCCACCCAGGGGGAGTCCAGTGGAGCGCGGGTTGATGCAATTGGATCCCCTCCTGGAAGCGAAGGGAGTGCTGTTGGTATCGAACCGAACCTGGAGGTTGACGATCAAGTTGATAATCGCCCGCCAGCTTTTCCGCCAGATGAACGCTCAACTCGCTTCCCGCGGGTGGTTCCTCCCAGATGATTGCCAGGTTTCCGAACGCAGCCTTGTCGAATTCGAAATACCATCGATCAGAGGCCAGTTGCACCGATTTTACTGGTACGTCCCAGTTCATCAGCAGAGCCGGTCGGTTCGTAAAGTTTTGGTTGGCTCCATCGGAATGAGTCAGTCGGTAGCCGGAGTACATCCGGTCCGCTGTATGGAAGAATTGTGTTTGTGACCAAGGACTGACAGCATCCTGTTCATTCCACGTTCTGACGTGCCATTGATAGGTGGTGCCGGCCAACAACTCGGGTCCCTGATAGGGAACCGCAACCGAGTCGGCCGAGGAGACTTTTCCAGAGTCCCAAAGTGGAGTGTCGGCGTTCACTTGACGAAGTTGGATTTGCCAGGCAACCTGGCGGGCTCCGCGGCGCGGGTCATTGATGATCCAACTGAACCAGGGTTCGCTCCGGTCGATGATGGTCCTTTCCGGAAAACGGAGCAGGTCCACCATCAGGCCGGTTGGGGCCTCAAGCGGAATCGGCACTTCATCCGCCAGCGAAGCAGAGTTGGCGAGCGTGAGCCAGGGAAAGAAAAACACGAACGACAAAAACGGTCGAAACAACATGCCGATTTATCGAATCCCCACAGTTAACAGGAGTTGAACCGAGAGGCATCCGACTATCGTGCCGCCCCTCGAGAGACCTCGCCCCGCATCGGGCAGCAGGATCTGGCGACCATTGACCGTCGCCCCCTCTTCTTCCCGACTCGAGATGAGAGAAAGTTGGATTTTACACTCGACCTTCGACTGGAATACCCCCTTCTCGCAAGATCGCTCGGCTGACGAAGGGAGATGCGACTCCGCGGGATTTCGAGTAGGACGTGTTTCGAGTAAGATGCGTGTCGAGTAACACGCCGGCAGTCGTTTTTCCGGCCCTGAACCGGCCCCGCCGCATGGATCGTCAATCCCTATCGGGTAATCGGTCCAGGTCAGCGCAAATGTCGCGGGCCTATGCGGCGGTTCGACCGGGCGAAACGGGCTCAGGAAGTCATTGGAAGTTATTGCATGACGGAAACACTGGATAGTCAGACCGATGGTACCTGGGATCCCCGGGGCTTTCTGGTCGGCTTGTCCGCCTTGGTGTTGTTGGTCGTCTTCTGGCTGCTCGGCTGGGAACTTCCGTACCTGCTGGCGGGCGTGGTTTTGATTTCGGTTGTCATCTGGCAGGCCTGCGATCCATTTGCCGAAGCCGCACAGTGGGTGGGCAACACATTCCGAGTTCCCGGGTCGGTCCGGGGAGCTACCTTGGACGCCGTCGCCAGTTCGATGCCGGAGTTTTTTAGCGGCGTCTTCTTCGTTCTCGTGGCGATTTCCGCGGCGGACAATACCGAGTCAGCTCGCGTGGCGGCGGGTTCCGAAGGCTATGGTTCGGCACTGGCCACGGCGGCGGGAAGCGCCGTCTACAACATGATTCTGATCCCGGCGTGCTGCGCCCTTGTGATCTCCATCTATCGAAAGAGTCGTCCCACGATCGACATCGAGGATGAAGTGATCGCCCGAGATGGGATCTGGTTCGTGTGTTGTGAGATCCTGCTGATCTTGTTCCTGTTCCAGGATCAACTCTATTGGTGGATGTCATTGGTGTTCATCGGGCTTTATTTGGTCTACATCATCCAGCTATATCGAGACGCCCGGTCGTATCGACGGAAATTACAAGTCATCAAGGAACAGTTGGCCGAACTGCGGGAAGAGGCGGAACTTCAGGTGGTGGCCGAGCGAGTTCGGGTCCATTATCGGCTCCGAGTTTCAACGTTGGTGATCCAGAAGGCACAAGAGGAATTCGAACGTGAGCGGACGGCGGGCGAGATGGAGTCGTCCGCTGAATTCGAAGAGTCGGACGAGACGCCGGAGAACGTGGACGTCGCCTTCGGTCTGATTCGAATTCCATTGAACCAGATCACGGCCTGGTTGATCTTGCTGTTCTCCACCGCCGTTGCGGCGGGAGCCTGCTTTTTTCTGGTCGCCGTGACCAATCGGACTGCTGCTGTGTTGGAGGTGCCGACCTTTTTCGTGGCAGTGATTCTGGCTGCCGCCGCCTCGTCCGTCCCTGACACTTTCCTGTCCATTGGGGCTTCCATGCGGGGAGATGACTCCGGCGCGGTCTCCAATGCGTTCGGCTCCAACATCTTCGACATTTGTATTTGCCTCTCCTTTCCCCTACTACTTCATTCCTATCTGGTCGGCTGGGAGCCGGTTAGCTTGACTCAGGATGGCAATCCAATTCCCGGACTGATGGGGCTCCGAATCCTCCTGGTGACACTCACGATCGCCACCCTGGCCATCATTTGGCACAATCGCCAGTTGACTCGGCGCAAGGCCATTGTCCTTTGTGCCCTCTATCTTCTGTTTATTTCTTACGCGGTGCTCGGATCACTTGGCATTTTGTTTTGAGATGATACCCTCGATTTCGAATGGGACCTTGATGTCGCCTCAGACTAAACACACACTTTCGGTGATTGCGGGGATCTTCTGGTTGATGCTTCCGATTCATGGGGCGCTCACCGATGAGGTTCCTGGACCGGGGGAGGGCCCTGACGAAAACCTGGAGGCGATGGAGCCTGTGGAAGAACGCGTGAACGTGGGGCTGGCCGGAGAGTACCCGGCCAACATTGCCCGCTACCTGCTGGCCCAGGGAGCCCAACGCGCGGTTCTTTCGCCCGATGGAAATCATGTGGCGGTTCGGTCGATTCTGACCGGACTACCTCAGATTTGGGTCAATTCCGTCGATGGAGGTCAGCCGAGACAACTGACCTTCGGCAACGGCGTCACGTTTTTCGAGTGGGCTCCCGATGGCCAAAGCCTGTTCTACGGAGCGGACAATGATGGCGACGAGCAAGAGGCCTACTTTCGAATCTCACTGGATGGACAACGCGAGGAACGAATCCTCGCCGCGCGGCGAGGGGCATTCCGCTCGTTCGGCGGCACGCTACCCGACGGCGAGACCATCGTGTTTTCATCGACCGAGCGGAACGGAACGGATTACGACATTTATCGGCTTGATCTCGCGACCGGGATGCAGCGAATGATGTTCGAAGGGGAACTCGCGTGGTGGCCACGCTCGGTTTCGCCATTCGGGCCGATGCTACTGATGACCCAGGCTGTGGGAGAGGATTCCAATAACCTCTTCCTTTTGAATCTTGATTCGGGCGAGAAACAGGAACTATCCGTTCCTGATCGGCGGGCGAACACGGAAAATGGGGGCTTTGCCTGGACGGCGGATGGCCGATCGGTGTACCACGCGTCGAACGAGGGACGAGAGTTTCTCGCTTTGGTTCGGCGAGATCTTATCGAGAATCAAGTGGAAGTTGTTGAGGAGGCTCCCTACGACATCGAAAATGTCTGCCTGGGGGGCTCGAACCATCAGGTGCTGTTGTGGACCACCAACGAAGATGGATTCTCCCGCCTGCATGCTCGGGACCTTGACGAAGACCGGACCATGGATGTACCCGAATTGCCCGAGGGGGTGTACAGCATTTCCTGTCCCCCAGGGAGTCCCCGGGCGGCGATTCTGGTCAATGGTCACGCCACGCCGGGGGACGTTCTGGTCTGGGATTTCGCGACCGGAAGTCTTCGAACTGTGTGGGAATCGAACCTGGCCGGATTGGACCCATCACGTTTGGTTCGACCAGAGAGTCTCCGCATGCCGGCCCGAGACGGCGTCACGCTACAGGGACTTTTGTACCTGCCGAGCGCCGATCAGCGCCGCGGCAAAGAACGACCACCCGTGGTGTTCGATGTGCATGGTGGTCCGACAGCCCAAAGTCAGTCCACTTTTCAAGGAAATCTGCAGTATCTGCTGGAACAGGGAATTGCTGTCTTCCGGCCCAATATTCGGGGTTCGACCGGTTTCGGGCATTCGTATCTCACTCTGGACGATCGCGAAAAGCGACTGGACAGCATCCGCGATCTGGTCGACATGCTCCAGTTTCTGCGTGATGACGGACGCGTGGACGCTGATCGGGCGATCGTGCGCGGCGGGTCGTACGGAGGTTATGCCGTCAATGCCGTGCTGGCCAATCATCCAGGTCATTTCATCGCCGGAGTCTCTTTGTTCGGCGTTGCCGACTGGGTCACCGCACTCGAAGTGGCTGCTCCATCGCTACGAGCGACCGATCTGGTCGAATACGGCGATATTCGTGAACTGCAATGGCGAGAGTTTTACACCGAGAACTCACCGATTCGACAGGCGGACCGCATTCAAGTCCCGGTGCTCTATTCCCACGGAGTCAATGACACTCGAGTCGATATTCACGAGACGGAAGTCATGGTGCGCGTCTTGCGAGATCGAGGGATTGAGGCCCCCTATATCCGGTTTCGTGACGAAGGGCATGGCTGGCGAAGGTTGTCGAATCGCTTGTTCTACGGCCGCCGCGAGGCGGAATTCATTGAGAAGATGTTTGGGCTCGATGGCCCGGAAGAGAAACAGACCACCTCTTCACCCCTGCGTTTTGAGAAGCGAGTTCTCACGGAGCGATACTTTTGTGATGGAATCACGGCGGGAGACATCAATCGGGATGGCCATATCGACATCGTGGCGGGGCCGTATTGGTACGAAGGACCCGACTGGACGATTGCTCATGAGTTCTATCCGGCCCAGCCTCTGCCGCCGGAGGCGAGTCCCTCGAATAGCATGTTCAGTTTCGTTTATGATCTGAACGGCAATGGCTGGCTCGATATCCTGGTGCTGGGCCGAGTTCACATGCACTCGGCCTATTGGTACGAAAATCCGGGGGAGACGGGGGAAACGGGGGAAACCTGGAAACGGCATTTTGCCTTCGAGCGAGTCCGAGGTGAATCGCCCATGTTCGAAGATATTACGGGCGACGGTCGGCCTGAACTTCTCTGCCACTGGGAGGGACGTTGGGGATGGATCGCTCCGGATTGGGAGCATCCGACCGAACCATGGCAGTTTCACCCGCTGGGGGAACCACAAGATTGGGATCAGTTCTACCATGGACAGGGAATAGGAGACGTCAACGGAAACGGTCGGCAAGATGTGATTCTCAACGACGGTTGGTACGAGCAGCCCGAATCCCTACCTGGCGACAGAGCGAACGCTCGGACCTGGAGATTTCATCGGCATAGATTCTCCCCAGGCCGTGGGGGAGCGCAGATGTTCGTGGACGATGTCAATGGCAATGGGCGAAGTGACATTATCACGGCACTTGATGCCCATGGCTGGGGCCTGGCTTGGTTCGAGCAGCTACCTCGGTCGAATGAAGCCGACATTCGGTTTCGGATGCATCGAATCATGGGGAGTCGCGAGGAGGAGCAGGAATTCGGCGTTGCCTTTTCGCAACCCCACGCTCTGGCCCTGGCCGATCTGGATGGCGATGGACTGAACGATATTGTCGTCGGCAAGCGGCGGTGGGCTCATGGTCCCACCGGCGATGTCGAACCGGATGCCGAACCGGTGTTGTACTGGTTCCAGTTGCAGCGAGACGAGAAACTCGGGGTCCGATACATTCCCCATCGAATCGATGACGATTCAGGCGTCGGAGTTCAAATCACCGTCATGGACGTTGACGGGGATGGTCGCCCGGATATTTTGACCGCTTCGAAACTGGGGACCTTCGTGTTCCTGAATCGGCCGAGTGAGCAAGTCAGTGGCGAAGGGGCCGACTGAAGGGTGGCGAAATCATTTCCACACTTGATCCGGCGGCTTCGTATTATGGGCGCCCAGGCGAGCCCCGAGCAGCCGAGCCCTATATTATCGACTTTCTCGAATCATCTTTAGCGTGGCGGTTGCCAGGGTGGCGACGTCCTGGTCGCTGTCGTTCTCCAGGGTCTCGACAGGCTCCGTGGCGTCCTCGGCCTCGGGGCCCCAACTAGCCAGTGTCAGCAAGGCATGTCTCCGAACCTCCGCGTCGGTATGCCCCAGGCTTTCCGACAATACCTGCCAGGCGGATGGAGCACGGGTCCGCAGGCGACCGAGCGCCAGGAGAGCGGCGGAGGAGACGTTCGAATGAGAATCCCGTCCGAGGTCGACCAGACAGGCGACCACTCGGTCGGCCGAGTCCGGCAACTGCTTCCAGCCCTCGGGATCGCAACCCAGTTGCCCCAGATTTTCCGCCGCCAAAGATCGAGTTTCTCCGTCTGAATCCTGGGCGGCCTGCAGCAGAACTTCCAAGGCCGTCTCATGCAAGGTTTTGTCAGTTTGCGGCGTGCTCAGCACCAACGTCTTGGCCGCGCGAAGCCGGAGAACCAAGTCCGGATCCTCCAGCAAGGTCTGCAGTCCGGGTAAGGCCTCCCCAGCGGATGCATGTAGTGCGCCAAGAGCCTCGAGCGACTCCCGTCGAGCGATGGTCGTTCCGTGCTGTAAAGTATTCAGTAGCGGCTTCACCGCCGCTTCTCCACTTCGTCCCAAGGCGACGGCCGCGAGTTGCCGTACGGTCTCGTCTTCATCTCCGAGTGCGACGCACAACGCGGCCACGACGCTCTCCGACTCGCCCCCTTGGCTCGCCAAACCACTGGCTGCCGACCGGCGAACTGAGAGAGGCCGATCCCCCTCCAATCCGCGGGCCAGATCCAATTCCGCGGACCTTCCCAGGCGTCCGAGCGCGATGGCAGCTAGTTGGGCGATACTTTCGTCGGATGCGTCGAGCCATTTCGCCAGTTGAGGATGTAGCTCCGGGCGGGGTTGCTGAACGGATTCCGAAAGCAGGGAGATCGATTCTAACAGTGAATCGTCACCGGGATCCCCTGAAGCTTGTCGAGTTGCCTTGGGCTGACTCCTGTTGTCGGTATCTACCATATGTTTCCGGCCCCCGGTGTGTAGCTGGGTGAAACGACCGCATTGGTTATCAACGTTCCGCAGTGAATCACTCCGGAAGTCTTGAGCATCCCCGAGTTGACTGTAACGAGCCCCGCGGTAATCTCAATCATCCCCGCGTCAATTTGAAGCTTGGACGCGGATTGAATCTGAATCACGCCTTCGCGACGAAGTTCAATTTGATTTCCCGATTCATCTCGAATCCGAAGTGTCCCCGCCTCGGCAATCAACTCGACCGATCCGGTGCCTCGCAACGTTATCTGCTGGGCCTCCGGTTGATCATCGAAACGCAGTTCTTGTCCTCGGCTGGTTCGGATGGCGGTGACTCGAACATTATCTTCCGCCGGCTTTTGAAGACCGTTGTACATTCGTCCCGTGACGACTGGTCGGTCCGGGTCACCCCCCAGGAACTCCACCAAAACCTCTTGTCCAACGTCGGGTGGAAACCAGGTCCCCCAGCCATCACCCGCCTGCATTTCGGCGAATCGTATCCAGCAGGAGTCGGCCTCGGACTTGATCCATGGAAATCGAACGCGAACGGTGCCCGCCAAGTCAGGGCCTGGTGGGTGTTGCGCCACGATGGCGGGCTGAGGTCCGAAGATCATCGGCTTGGCAGCGGAACGAGGGGGCCGGTAGGTGGCCGACTCGGTAACTCGAACTGCCGACAGCGAGTTTCGATAGCCGAACCGGGAATCATAGGCGTGGTCCACGTCCGTGAGAAAGTACTCACCTCCCAGGGACCGGTTTTCGCGAGCCCGCAGGGAAATGCGATGCCCCGCGGCCAGTCGGGGCTCTTGAGAGACTCCCTGATAAGTGCCGCGCCGAGTTTCCTCGCGTTCCATCCCGATCCGCGCTCTTTCGGCCGCCTGGCTGTTCGAGCTGACTCGACCAGGATATTCCTGTTTCTCCCAATCGGTCGAAATGACGACTGGGTCCAGCGAGGCTTCGCGAGCCGTCAGCACTTCGGCGGACATTTCCTGATAGTCACGCACCGAGTGGCTGCCGCCGTGGAGCTGAAAGTCAGCTCGCCAATGCGTGATGTCCTCCCCGAGATCGACTACCACTGGTCGACTCGGCCCCGCCATGGTGACTCGGTCTGCCAAAATTAGACGATGCTCGCCCTCTTCATGCTCGAAGTAGTAGAAGATCCCTTCCTCTTCGAGCAGCCGGGAAAGAAAGGTAAAATCCGTTTCCTGGAATTGGCAACAGTAGCGCCGCTGAGTTGTCCCACCGGAAAACCGCAGATCGCAGCGATGACCTTGTTGCCAATCGGCAGCAAGGCTTTGCAGAATGTCACGGGGAGTCTGATCTTCGAAGATGCGACACGACGTCGCGAGGTTCCAGAGTGACAGCCAAGGAACAACTCGTAAACGCTGAACATGTGGGCGTCTGGCCTCCTCGACCGGGACGATGGTAAGCTGTTGGACGATTCCGTGCCAATGTCGCAACGTCTCGCCGCCGCCAACGCCTCCTCGCCGTAGTTGAATGGAGACTTCGCGTCCGATGATATCGCTGTCGTTGATGGTGGAAGGATCGAAAGTGAGCGGATCGACCGGCTCGATTTCGACGTCGAACGAGAACAGCCCGGAGACTCGCTCCCGACCCGTGAGTCGATTCACGTAAAAGGGAGTGGAAGTCCAAGTGGCGGAAATTTCCGGGCGGACGCCCGCATGAGACCAGGAAGCGTCAGTGGACATGAGCGCGACTCGCGTGAGAGAAATGGATGCCCGAACGG
This sequence comes from Pirellulaceae bacterium, assembly GCA_050485845.1. GTDB lineage: Bacteria > Planctomycetota > Planctomycetia > Pirellulales > Pirellulaceae > JBJHCD01. Next base: position 25,349 of record JBJHCD010000001.1, read on the forward strand.
ATCAATCGAGGGCAAGGAAACGCCAGAACCAGAAGAACCAGGACCAGTAGAACCAGGACCAGAAACAACCAAGGCAAGGCCAGGATATGGCCGAGACAAGGAACGACGAGCAATGCCGATCATTATTAATGAAATGGACATGGGATTCCCAGACGAGCCTCCCACCGAAGGTTCGCTCGCCAGTCGTGTCGCCGAACTGGAGCAGCATGTCGAATCCCTGGAGATGACCGTCCGCAACCTCGCTCGGTATTGTGAGGCATTGGAAGCGACTTGTCGAACGGCTTTCGCGGATTTGCCGGGTCAGGCACCCTTTCCCATTGTTCCTCGCCCCTAGTCGCACCGTGTGAGTCGTCCGTTCGCGTCACGGATTTCCGCCGCTGACGCGATTCTCTCTGGTTATGAACGAGATCACGTTCTCGACACGATCGGGGTGAGAATCAGCAAGTCGACGCCAGAATCGAGGTTGTAACCAGCGTATGGAGACCATCAGTCCGCTTCCGATCGAGTCGATCCTGCCCCAATTCATTTCTCAATTACATGCGGAGGGGCAGGTCGTATTGCGAGCCCCCACGGGAGCCGGAAAGACAACGCGAGTTCCACCGGCTCTCCTTGACTCGGGATTGGCCGGAACGGGACAGATCGTGATGCTCGAGCCGAGGCGGATCGCCGCTCGGAGTGCGGCGCGGCGGATGGCATTCGAGCGTAAGACGCCGATCGGGGGCGAAGTCGGTTACCAGGTCCGCTTCGACCAACAGTCTGGTCCGCACACCAGGATCCTGGTCGTCACCGAAGGGGTGTTGCTCCGCCGGCTTCAGGATGATCCCTTCCTGGAAGGTGTTTCGATCGTGCTGTTCGATGAGTTTCACGAGCGGAACTTGGCCAGTGACTTGGCGCTTGCGATGATTCGTCGGGTTCGCCAGACATTTCGGCCGGAGCTACAAGTCGGCGTGATGTCGGCCACCCTTGATCCTCAACCCATCGCCGATTACCTGGGTGGCGCGACGATTCTGGAAAGTGAGGGGCGCACGTTTCCCGTTCAAATAGAGCATGCCGTCCCGCGCGAGCGAATGCCGTTGCCCGAACGGGCGGCCTGGGGAATCGAAAGAACTCTTTCTCGCTCGGAAGGGGACATCCTGGTTTTTCTGCCGGGAGTGGGTGAGATTCGTCGGACGGCAAAGCTCGTGGAGCCGTGGGCCCGGCGGGAAGGTCTCGAGCTGCTGCAGCTATATGGTGATCTTCCTGCCGAGGAGCAGGACCGCGTTTTGCAGCCTAGTCCAAGGAGAAAGCTGATTCTCGCCACCAATGTCGCCGAGACCTCTCTTACCATCGAAGGGGTCGCCGCGGTGGTGGATACCGGATATGCCAAGGTACTGCGACTTGACCCCCAGGTCGGACTCGACCGGCTACAGCTTGAAGGCATCTCGAAAGCCTCAGCTCAGCAACGGGCCGGACGAGCTGGACGGACAGGGCCAGGATACTGTCTCCGACTTTGGCGGTCGGATTCGACCGAACACCAACAGGAACAATCCGAGCCGGAGATCCGGCGAGTCGACCTTTCCGGGGCGGTGCTTGAGCTGAAATGCTGGGGGGAGTCTTCCGTGAGGGAGTTTCCCTGGTACGATGCCCCACGCTCGGAAATGGTGGAACAGGCGGAATCTTTACTTCGGCGGCTGGATGCCCTGGACTCGGCGGGAGAAATTACCGAGTTGGGGCGAAGCATGGTACGCCTGCCGGTGCATCCTCGCTTGGCCAGACTACTGATCGAAGGACATCGACATGGAGAGGCTCGCAAGGCAGCCTGGCTGGCCGCCTTGATTTCCGAGCGGGATCCGTTTTTCCGTCCTGGTGGATCGACCGGCTCGCGCCCTCCTCCCACCGTGACGGCTCGCTACTCCTCCTCCGATCTGCTCGATCGCCTCGAGGCCCTCGAAGAAGCCGAACGGCATGGGACCACGGTCTTTCCGTGGGGTGAGTTGAATCGAGGGGGGGCTCGCTTCATCAATCGTGTCCGTGACCAGTTGGTTCGAGCGATGGACGCAGTAGCCGGCGATTTCCATTCTGCCCTGGAAGGGAAGTCAGCCGCGAAAATCTCCTCGGATGAGGCGTTGTTGCGAGCCTTGGTCGTGGCATATCCCGACCGAGTCGCTCGGCGGCGGGATCGCGGTGATCGCGGCAAAGGGGTGATGGTGGGAGGCCGAGGAGTGCGACTGGGTCCGACCTCGTCGGTGCGGGAGGGGGAGTTGTTTCTTTGCGTGGACGTGGACGCCGGTCAGACGGAAGCCTTGGTGCGCCAAGCCTCGATGGTCGATGTCGATTGGCTCCCCACCTCCTCTTGCCGAACGCAGGTGGACGTCTTCTTCCATCCTTCGCAAAAGCAAGTGGTCGCCAGGCGCCGAGAAATGTACGAAGACTTGGTCCTCGCCGAGTCTCCGACGACCCTGCCGGACGACGACCGTCCGGCCGAACTGCTGTTCAGTGAAGCGGTCCGCGCCTGGGACCAGATTTTTCCTCGGCAAGATGCCAAGATGGTCGAACTCGTGCAACGAGTGAATTCCCTGGCCCAATGGATGCCGGAGCTGGAACTTCCAACATTTCACGACGAGGCTTTGCGCCAGGTACTGCGTGCCTTATGCGGACGCTGCCGGTCATTCGCCGAACTGAAGAAGGCGGATTGGAGGGCGGAGCTGACATCACTGCTGACGTGGGACCAATTGCAGGCGTTGGACCGCGAGGCGCCGCAGCAGGTCGTGGTCCCCAGCGGGAGCCGCATTCGGTTGTCTTATCAGGCAGGGAGCCCACCGGTCCTGGCCGTGCGGATTCAAGAGATGTTCGGACAACGCGAGACCTTCCGAGTGGCAGGTGGCCGAGTACCGGTGCTGCTTCATTTGCTGGCCCCCAACATGCGTCCCCATCAGGTGACCGACGACTTGGAGAGCTTCTGGAAAAATACTTACAACATCGTGAGGAAAGAGCTTGCTCGCCGCTATCCCCGACATCCTTGGCCCGAGGATCCGCTTTCAGCCAAACCGATTCGAAAGTGATCGATTTGTGACTTGCTTTCGGCAGGGGTCGCGTCGGCATTCATTTCGATGGAGGGGGAAGGTCGAGCCTCGCTACTTCAAACGGAGCCAGCGTCAGTTCAAGATGTCCTTCATTCGTGTTGATCACCTCCGGTGCCGCGGAACGGTACGATTCCGGATCTTGCATCGCCGCGATAACATTTTTCTCATGGAGTCGCCGGAGGTGCCAAGGTCCGGGGAATGCGTCCAGGCTGATTTGTTGTGATTCGGCCGTTAGATTGGCAACCAGCAGTCGCCGGCGGTTGTCTTGTGTCAGCAGCAACGTTTCGACTCGTAGCGGATCGCTCGATTGAGTCGGAAGGACTTTTCCCTCGGAAAACTCGGCCACGTCCGCCAGAACGTGAAACAATGGAAAAACGGATCCAGGCAGGGAACGGAATTTCTCCGGGACGGGTGAACCGCTTTCCGTCTCCATGACCCCGCGCCACCCGTTCGTCTCGTAGTAGGTCGCATGCTCGGCGCCGCTCTCCGCCAAGTACTTGATGCTTCCCATGGTCCAGCCCGCACCAAACAACGACATCTGGCGGACATCCACCTGTTCGGGCAGTGTTCCTGGTGGCGGTTCCTCGGGTGCCGCCGTTGCGTTGGGGTTGAAGCGAGGTTTCAGCGTCACCGGGGAAATGGCCAAGGGAAGCGAACCGGAGAATTGCCGAGCGCTGACGACCGTCTCGGCATGGGCCGCCAGAGTCTCCACCAGGGACCGATTGTCAAAGGCATGTACTTGAGGATTGATGGAATAGCAAACTCCATCTGCCACGTTGATATTCGGTCGTCCCCGGTTCAACTCCGTGAAATAGGCGTTGGTCCCCGTGAAGATCGGCGTGTCGGTGGCATGGCGACTTAGATGCTCTCTGGCCAACTGGACCCATTGTTCCCTCGTGGAAGATTCATTCGAGTGAAACAGTAGCCACCGAGCGATCGTGGGATTTTCCGACTGCAACCAATCAACGAAAGCGAGCAGTTCCGCCTCCGCGTCATCCGAAACGAACAGGGCGACTTCGAGAGGAATATCCAGCGAGGCGGCTTCCTCGGCGGCTTGTTGAAAGCGCCCGCGATGGTCGGGATCTGCCAGCACGACGTCGACGCGAAGATGAGCGGGACGCAGCATGCCGAGCCGACGGATTTCTCGTTCCGTGAGACGTTCTCCATGACTTGCCATGGACAAGCCGATGGAAAGCAGGGGGCGAGGTTCGGCCGAGCCAACTTCCAGTGAGAGAGGGTGTGTCTTGTCATGAGGGAACACCGAGTCTTGGCGACCATGGTCGGCGTGGGCGTCCGCCTGGCCGTCGGCATGGCCTTCGAGAGTCAGGGTGACGCGTTGTGCGATTTTCGTCCCCATGGGAATCTCAACGGGATAGGGGCGGCTCAACGGAGTGCAAAAGGTCTTGAAGGAGGCGTCGACCCAGTTGCGCTGATCTTCCATTTCAAAGACGTCCCCTTCGAAATCGAGTCGAGCCCATACGCCGGGTTTTACTTCATGAGCCAGAGATTGAATGTCCAGAAACGGAGCATCCGGCTGGATGTATTGAGGGAAATTCTTCTCCACGAGCGTGCCGTCTGCTTGGATGGCGCGGCCACGTGCCCCCGCGGCTTCGGAGGGATGCAGGATGCAGAAGCCGATACGATTTCGCAGAAAGGTCGACCGGGCGATTCCGTCCATGCTGAAAGTAATCGTTCCTTGCTCGTCTCCCTTGATCTCTCCCTGCCAGATGAAGTCGATATCTCCCTGCTTATTTTCGACTTCGTAGCGAATCAGAAACGAATCTTCGTGGATCTCCAGCTTTTCGTTCCTGAGCACCACGGGAAGTGTTCCCC
>JBJHCD010000002.1:0-6282 GCA_050485845.1 Pirellulaceae bacterium
CTCCAGGAGAAACTACTTCACCGACGCGGCCTCGTCTTTCGACAAGGAATGTCCGCATCGCCCATCATTCCAAAACCGACTGACCTGGTGAACCTATTGGATCGAACGCCGGGATTACTCCGAAACCTGCCACTGCTTCCAGACAAAGGAAGGAGAGTGGCTTTCGGTATTACTCCGACGAGCCTCCATTGAGCTGGACAAACACGTCTCCGCGTATCCAGCTCGAAGGGCCAACACAAGAGAAACCGGCAAGTTTCTGGTCCTTATCCTCGGTCGATGAGGCCGAGATTCCTGGACCTGCTGTCCCCGTCAGGAGACGTCAGCTCTTTCCCCTTATTCTCATCGCCTATTGCCATGGGGTTCGGGGAAACGCGTTACGACGTGAGCAAGACGACCGTCACGGCTGGAGCAGCCGGTGACTGCCGATCGATACCGCATTTTTGCGGTGCTCGCCAAGTTGTGCTAGGCGGCTGGTAGGGATTCTAACTGGATTCAGGACGAAGGAGGAACCATGACCACGAAAGAAAACGATCGAGATTCGCAGGAGAAGCAGAAGCCCGTGAAGACCATTCGTAACGGGGCCATCGCCGCCAACATTTGGAAGCGGCAAACTTCAACTGGATTCGAGTATCTGGACTTTTCGCTCAGCCGCTCCTGGAAGCTGAAAGACGGCCAGCGGGAAGGGTACTCGAGTAGTTTCTTCGAACAGAATCGACCAGCACTGCTGGACGTGATCACGCGGGCCGCCGACTACATCCGCACGCAGTCGCCCGAATCATTGCTAACGGAAGCCGAAGATGTCGAAGCATCGGCCACCGCAGCCAACGCAAAGACTCAATCATCCGCTCGCGGTCAAGCGGACGTAGCCTCGAGCAATTAGGCGCTCCCACATCAGCGGACCTAGTCCGATTTGATTCACCGCAGTTCCTCGTTCCTTTGCCCGTGGCAAGGTCCGCACCGTTTGTTCCGCTAGGCACCGAGGGGCCGTCGATGGGCCGGTATGAGGGTAGGGGACTCGTGCTAGATCTAACCTGTGGATAACTCGGCCTTATTCCAATACACGCGTGTCTGGGTCGTCACACGTTGAGGCGAAATAGGCGTGTCGGTCCCGTCTCAATCCACAGGCTGGGACGTGTCGGTCCCGTCACACTTTTTTGTTTTCCGAGCCTCTGCATAAGTGAGTCAAGTAGCGGGATTCCTTGGCAAAAATGAGCCTCCGATAGGGTCGAAATTCGGCCTCCCCAAAGTACTTGTACAAGAGTACTGGTACAACCAAAGCAATTTGCCGCGTAGAGAAGCGGAAGACGAAGGCAGAAGAGGGCAGCGAGAAGAGTGTAAATCAGCCGATTGACTGCTTGCTGAGGATATCCGTAACGGATGCGAGCCCCGGTTTTGGGGACTCGAAGGAGGGCGAGGCCGAGAGGCCTTGCTCCCCGAAAAGTTCCGTGCGGATCTGCGAGAACACGGCCAGGCCATCGCGGGAGAGTTTGTGTTCCCGATGCTCGGACTTCTTGAGTTCTCGCCACCAGTCGGGTGCAGTCCGAGTTCCCTGGGAAGCCTTGGTGACCGAATCCACGAAGAACGCCATCGGGCTCTTCTTGAAGAACGTTGGTCCGAAGCGTTCCTGGGCAGCCAGGGTAATGTCGGCCCATTCCGAAAGGAGCCGGACAGGGAATCGATGAACCAGACGGGCAGCACTTGTGGCATCGAAGCCAATCAGCCGCAAGGTTTCGTAGATCGGCGTGTCCTGGGGACGAATCTGGTAATCCTGCTTGCCGCGATTGACGAAGTAGGCACCACGGGTAAGTTTCACGAAGTAGGTCCCAGGCGACGTGCGAAACACCTCTCCATCTTCCAGAACGTTCATTTCCACCAACTTGGCGATGCATCGACTGACCTTGGCCTTCATTTCTCGCGTGGCCAGCGTGGAACTGAAGCCCAGCAGATCCACGGCAAACTGCTCGAGGCGCATGGCCCGCAGCTGGGGACGGCGTGAGAGAATCTTGCTGGTGAACAGGAAGAGTCGGCGACTGGCTGCATCCAGTTCTCGGTAGATCGCCAGGTCAAACCGAAAGTGTCCGGCTGGAGCCTTCACCAGTTCGAAGAAGATCGGATCCCAGGCAATGCGCCAAGCTCGGTGTGAGTCATCATCCAGCGGAAGGCTGTAACTGAAGAAGCGGAAGCTGACTCGGCGATGCTCGCCCCGCACCTGGTCGTAAAACGCATCGCTCATGTAGGTCACGGCGGAGAGTCGCTTGATGGCATCGGCGAACTGGCGGTATTGGCGACCACCACGTTTTGAGCATTGATTGATGACTCCGAGCTGGCTGAGGATCCAGTGCGGAGTTGCGTAGATTTCTGGATCCGGTTCCCGCTGCAGCATGGTGAGCGCCAGCATTCCCCAGAGGTAGAGTTCGTCGGCCGCCGACAAACCAAGGGGAGAGAAGACGCGAACCGTGGCGGTCTTGCGTTGAGCGTCACTGCTCGAGTAGGTGTAGCTGGTGTCAAAGACGAGATTGTCCACCAACGAGCGACGCGGGTCGAGCGGACAGAGAGCGTGCTCGACCAGCGAGAGCTGACCGACTCCGGTTACCTTTCGCTGCGTGATAGTTTGTGGCTCCATTCCATCCTTCGATCTCAGAGCTTTAAGTCCGTTAAAGTTCCTAACATGCCTGCGTGAAAAGCGAAAACCAGAAAAATGAGGCTCCTGGATAGGGCAAGGCGAATTTCCGTGTTCTCCCGTATGCTTTATCGAATTGCACGGTGCAATTGGCCCCGTGCGATTGGCCGGTTTAGGAGCGAGGTTCAATTCGCAGCGCTGGCCCGTCTACTGCCAGATGGATTTCAACGGAATTGGAAACTCGGAAATCCCGAAGCGGCGAAGTTGCCACCCTGATTGGCGTCCGATCCGGGAAGTGTGACGCAAACGACACGTACGCGAAAAAGCCTCGGAAATCCTGGGGGTCGGCACCGGCAAAAATACTCCTTGACGGTTCTCTCTTCGCTATGTCAGCGTCAGTAGCGTGATTTCAGCACGTTACGAGGAATTGCACGGTGCAATTCCACCCGCGGGCGGATCCAGCATGTCTGCAGCGCCGTCCCCGTGCCGTCACCGCAGTCGATTCACGGCCAACTCATAACGGAAGAGGCTTCATGGCACCGATTACGCTCTGTCTCATCAACCAGAAGGGAGGTTGCGGCAAGAGTTCCACATCGTTTCACTTGGCGGGAGCCCTCTCCGAGGCGGGCTACCAGGTTCTGCTGGTGGATGCGGATCCTCAGGGTTCACTCAGTCAAGGATTCCTTGGTTCCGATCTGGTGGAACAACTGCCAGCGAACGAAACCTTGGCGGCGGCGTTTGATGAATCCTGTTATTTCCTCGACCATCAGCGACTGGTGAGGCCGACGGCCTTTCCAGCTATTTCCTTGATTCCCACCAACCAGCACCTGGCTGCCTACAACTTTCCCAAACCGGAAACGGCGGGAATGATTCAGTACACGATTCGCGATCTCCTGGAGCAGCAGGAGGGTTATGAGTGGGTGCTGATCGATTGCCCTCCCAACCTCTACCAGTGCAGCTGGAACGCGATGATTGCGGCCGATTACGTGCTCATTCCCGTTCCACCGGAGGATTTCGGTACCCAGGGTTTGCGGGCCGTGCATCAGGCCATCGACCACGCGCGACGGCTCAATCCCTCGCTACGCCGATTGGGGCACCTGGTGACGCGTTACGACAAACGGCTTCTCGTTCATCGCTCGTATGAGGAGCGACTTCGAGAACTCTATCAAGAGATGGTCCTCAGTACGACCGTCCCCGAGGCTTCCGCCTACAAGGTCTCCTTGGCCTGCCGGCAACCGGTGGAGTTCTACAGTCCCAAATCAGCGGCGGCCGCCGTCATGCGGCAACTTGCGGAGGAAGTGATTGACCGAATCACGCAAAAGCGAAAACGTAGTGTAGGGTAAGTTAGTTATGGCAAGCACCCGGAATACATTGGAAAGGATTCGAGGGCAGTTGGACGAATCCATGGGCGTCAGGCAGCATGACAGCCGACCACAGCTGAGTCCCGTTCCCAGCTCGAAGGATGTCGGTCGCCGAGCCCTGCGAAACTTCGGCACCTTGGCCATAGCGAATGTCATCCCCGATCCCGATCAGCCGAGAACTGAGTTCTCCGAGGAGGAGGTCGAGCAGCTTGCGCAGAGTATTCGCGACAAGGGGCAGCTGCATCCGATTCGCGTTCGCTGGTCCGAAGTTCATGGGAAGTGGATCATCATCTCGGGCGAGCGTCGATACCGAGCGACCAAGCAAGCAGGACTTGAAACAATCGAGTGTCACTTCCAGGAAGGGGAAATGACGAAGACGGAGATTCTGGAACAACAACTGATCGAGAATCTTCTGCGTGCCGACCTACGTCCTCTGGAAGAAGCCAAGGCGTTCCAGCAACTGATGGAGCTGAACGGCTGGACCGGAAAGGAACTGAGCGAAGCGATTCGTGTCACGACGTCGCGCATCACGCGGGCACTCGCGCTACTAAAACTTCCGGACGACATTCGGGCCAAGGTGGAGAGTGGCGAGCTGGCACCTTCGGTCGCCTACGAAATCTCCAAACTTCCGGACGACGATCAGCGACGCCAGGCCTTAGCGCTCAGTGAGTCCGGGCAACTGACGCGTGACGAAGTTTCCAGCACGGTTCGGCAGACCAAGGGAAAGAAAGCCAGTCCCGGTCGAGGACTCCGCCAAACCTTTTCCACGGAAGACGGCTGGAAAATCACCGTCTCCACGAATCGCAAAGGGACCTACCACGAGATCGAACAGGCGCTGGAGGAAGCTCTGGCCGAGGTTCGCCATCGCATCGAGAATAACGTCCAGATTTTCTAAGTCATTTCAGAGGGTTAGCTCGTTTTCTTGTCCGCTCGGGTCTTTCCCTGCCGGTGTTGCCCTCATTTTGCCAACCACCTGGCGATGTGTTAACCGCTCGCCTTACCAGCCGTACCGTCGTTGTTCTCTTGGATTGCTGCCTCGGGCAGACGCGGTATCACTGGGCTTCGAGGGGCCATTCCCCAAAAGGCGTTGTGCTTCGAAGCCGGTGGCGTGCATTGGTTTTCATCGAAGGTTTTCATGTTGACTACTCGTCTCCTTTCGCGAGGCAGCTCCGCTGTACGCTAAACACTCGGGCCTCACTTCCGTGATCGCTCGACGAGGCCGATCTTCGCTTCACCTCTGACCGCCCTCCCTCAACCCACCTTATCACGGCGTTCAAGGTCCGCGCCCGCCGTTGCGGTCGCTGCTGCTTGGCCCTCAAGGCCAAGACTCCACCTTGACCTGCCGTGTCTTCTCGCACTTCGGGTCACCGGCAGACCCTTGCCTCATTTCACTTCGGTAGGTGCCGGCTACTGCTTCGCATGGTGGAGGTCCCCAATGGTAATTCTGCGCATTCATCGTGACACGTATCCCCAAACCGACCATGGCCACACCTGGGTCGAGTGTATTTGGTACGAGAAAGATGGCGAGCGAATCAGTCCCATCATTCCGTCGGCTGGATGCTGCGAACGACTGGGGAGTATGCCCGGAGGACCGGTTCGCTGCGATTTTGTCGGCGAAGAGAAGCGTTACGCTCCGGACGGAGTGGCACGCATCGAGAAGAGTGAGACGGTTCATGACGATGGACGTTATCGCGTCGGTACCGTTTGCATTTATCCCGATCCCAGGGGCTGAAGTCGCGCGTCTCGCGACGACCAGTCTCACGTTCCCATCCCTTTCCGAGTAGGGAGAGTTCTTCCGCTCGGCCCTTCTCATTCTGCCACGGCGTCAAGGTCCGCGTCCGCTGTGGCGGCCGCTGCTGCTTGGCCCCGTGGGCCAAGACTCCACCTTGACTTGCCGTGCCTGCCTGCATTCGGGCCGCCGGCAGGCCCACTTCTCATTTCATGGCTGCAGATGCCGGATGCAGTCTCATTCCACGGAGATACGTTATGAAACGTGATGACGCCAATAGGATTGCCAGCGATGCACTGACGGAGCTGCAGCATGCACTCGAGCAAGGACACAGTGAAGCGCTGACGCGGTACCTGACCACGATGAGCCGCTTCCATCGCTACTCCTGGGGTAATTGTTTGCTGATTGCCTTTCAAATGCCCGACGCCACTTTTGTCGCGGGATTTCGGCGCTGGCTCGAGTTCGGACGACATGTTCGCAAAGGAGAATCAGGTATCGGAATCCTGGCTCCCCTGGCTTACCGCAAGCGAGGCGAGTCCGACGAAGGACAGGACGACGACGAAGTCACACTC
>JBJHCD010000002.1:6292-26427 GCA_050485845.1 Pirellulaceae bacterium
GCTTCAAGGTCGTCCACGTGTTCGACATCAGCCAAACCGAGGGCGATCCGCTTCCCGAACTGGGAAGTATCGAAGGTAATGTCGATGACCTGCTTCCCAGGATGGAAGAGCTGATCCGACAGAGTGGCATCTCGCTGGTCTATGAGGATCTCGGTCATGGCACGAAAGGCGTGTCGCGCAAGGGAGAGATCGCGATCGCCTGTGGACTTCCACCACCTGAGAGATTGGCTGTCCTGGCCCATGAGGTGGCGCACGAATGGATGCACTCGCTCGAGCAGCGAGCGGAGCTATCGAAGACCGTTCGCGAAACGGAAGCCGAAGCGGTGTCCTTCGTCGTCTGTCGCGCGTTTGGACTCGATTGCTCGACGCGAAGCTCCGATTACATCCAGCTCTACCAAGGAACCGGAGAGACGCTTTCCGAGTCACTGGGCCGCATCCAGAAAACCGCCATGCGGATCATCGATTCGCTCAGCCAACCCATGGATCATGCCGAGGAGGGCCAGCGCGATGTTGCATAGAACGCGTGTCTGGTCGATTTCCCCGGCCGAGAGTCCCGAATGGCTGGCGGAGAAGCTAACGCAGTGCACCTGGTGCGGCTGCAATGGCTTTTCGCTGGGCGATTACCTGTTTGTCAACGATGCGACGAGTGCCGATGGGGCGCAGGAGTACGCCGCGCTTCTTCGGCGCGCAAACCACTACGTGCAAATCGAGTCCCTGACGTTCTCTTGGATGACGTTTGAGAGGGCCCTCGAGGTGATCCAGCGCGTGCTTGCGGGAGAGTTCGACAACGAGTCGTACTACAGGGTCGAAATGCAGCGAATTGAAACGCCCGAGCAACATGGGCGCTGCCATCTATGTGCCTAGAAAGGAGATTGAGTCATGGATCCAACGGTTTGTTACCTGGAGATGTATGAAGCGATGAAAGAAGGTGATTTGATTACCGCTCGCGAGCGAGCCCTGGCACTGCGTGAGTGGCTTGCTCGAGGAGGATTCCATCCACCGAACTACACGGAGGTCGAAGTTCGCTCGTACCTGGCCAGTGTGCTGCGGCGCACGGCGGGAGTCGAGCCGATTGATGACGGAGACTCGGTGTGAAGTAGCGGCTTCTATTGCCGGACACGAGTCACGACCATACACCTTTCGATTCGATGAGCATCGATGCTCTACCACTTTTCACCCCAAGAGGTTCTTTGGTCCGCACGCCACTGAGCCTCTACCTCAGCCTCAATCCACCTCAGCTCGACCATTCCCCTTACCGAGCATTCTCAGTCCTTCTCGCCCAGCACGTAGCGACGTCGCAGTTCTTCCATTCGGTCATCCGACGAATGGTTCAGGGTGGGCTCGAGCCAGGACTCGACCAATCCCGGCTTCCGCTCGGGAATCTCTCCCCACAAGTAAATAATTGGATTCTCGCTGGACGCCGCGATAATCCCGATAAGTGCGAGAATGAGGAGCGTGGGCTGGAAGTCGGCGAACGTGATCGGAAAGCGCCATTTGTTCTTGCAGAGGGGAAGTCCGCTCAGGGCGAGTATCCACAGTGAGAGCGTGAAGAACATCAATACTTCGATGCGCACCCCGGCTTGCATCAACTCAAAGGTCCGCCGGCAGACAAACCAAGCAGCGGCGTGGGTGGCCAGGAAAATGACCGCAACCACATCGAACCACATTCCAGGCACCTTATGAGAGATCACTCGGCGAACCAGGAGCCCGATGATGGCTCCCCCGGCCCATTCCGCGAGCAGTAGCATCGATTCGGGCACTCGCCAGGCCGAGCGACTTTCCGTCAGATACTTGTCCCAAGCATACAGGGACAGGGTGATCAGCGACACGATGGTGTACCCAACGCCGATGTACAGCGAATGCAGGTCCGTTGGCGTAATCCCCTTTGGGATGAAGATCGCATGCATGAAGAAGGCAACCAGGAGCAGCATCGCAACAACTCACCTTGTGCACGTAATCCGGTCGAAACGGAGAAGCCGACGGGAGCGATGGTCGGCTGGATTCAGTGTACGCGATACGGCGATGCGGGCAATCACGTAGAGGGGCGTCCGAAAAAGGGGGGTGAGGCGCTCGATCTCATTTCGGGACTGATCTATGCTTTCGTCCAGAAACCCTCCTTCGGTGGGACAGGGCCGAAGGCCATGACGATGAGGCCGGATGAACTTACTTGCTCGCACGCGATTCTCTCCGCTGGCTGCGGTGCTTCTTGCCGCTGGCTTTCTGCTCATTGGTCTTGTCGCGGCGTTGGCTCCTCCCGCCCTGCAGTGGGCAATTCTCGCAGGCGTAATTCTCTTTCTGCTTACTCGGGTCGTTACTCTGAGCGACGCATTGGGAACGCTCATCGAACAGGCAGACCTGCTGCGACTTCCCTTGGCGATTGCCAAAGATCAGCGGCTGCTTGAAATCTCACGTCGCATGGGGGTGGCTATTCAGGAGATTGGTAGCCAATTCGATCCCATCTGCCGTACCTTGGCGCTCACTCGGCTGGAACAAATCGAGCGGGAACTGGGACAGATTGCCCAGGGGCGCTTTGTCTTTTCGGGGACGGAAACGTGGCGAGTGCCGTATGAGCAACTTCTTCGCAGCCAGGGGCTTTATCGTTATCGCTCGGTCGCCGTCGTGAAGACGGCGAACTACTGGCAGGACGAACCAGGTCGCCAAAGTACGCTGGTCAATTGTGACGTGGCACAGTCCGGCGCGGTGACCATCGAGCGGATTGTTGTGCTGGCCGACTCATTGTGGCCACGGCATGAACGATTCCCCATGGAACCTATTCTGCACTGGCTCAAGCAGCAGGCTCGAGCGGGAGTTCAGTTGAAGCTGGTTCGACAGTCCGTGATTGATGAGGAACCTGATCTCATTGCCGACTATGGGATCTACGGTAACCGGGCCGTGGGCTTTCAGGAGATTGACGACCGTGGACGGACTATACAGTTCACGCTCACTTTCGACATGACCGAGCTACTGGCGGCGGAGGCTCGTTGGGAACGACTGTCGATTTATGCGGGATCTTTTCCGGAGGGACTGGATCAACTGAATCGCACTGCGTACGATCGCAATTGACCCCCGGTCGTTGCTGGTTGTGAACGGGCCGCCTCGGGCTGACCTGCGTAAGAGGATCCCCCAGAGGCCGCCCGATCGGTTCCTGCCGGTGCTGCTGGGAGAGGACTTCCCCTCATGCGTCCCCGCCTGTACCTCGACACGGCACGTTTGGGCCTCATGTCTCACCGTGCCCAGTGGGCCCAGCGACACTTCGCGACCTTGGTTGGCGAAGAGGCTGGTACCCTGTACTTGGAAAACCTGCTTCGCGATGGCTCCACTTCCCTACCCGGAAGTTACCAGCGTCAATTTCCAGGACTACTTAGCTGGCAGGGCGTAGCCAGTTTGAAATTCCAGCTTGGCCGCTTGGTGGAACTCCGAGACGAGCAGCGGATTCTTTTGGCACAGCGTTCCGCCGCGCTGATGAAACTGGCGGCTCAGCTGCAACTTGCTCGCTGTCGGCACATACTCACCACGGACCTTTCGTGGCCCACCTACCAGGAAGTTCTGCAGAAGGAAGCACGACGACAATCCGTGGGTGTGACCCGCGTTCCGCTTCTTCGCTCGATTCTGAATCATCGAGTGCCGTCCGAAACCGTGATCGATCGGGTATGCCGGACGTTTGCGGAGAATCGATGTGATGGACTATTTCTGCCGCTGGTCAGCAATCTGGGGATTCGTCTGCCGGTGGAAGAGATTGTCACTCGCCTGCGGCAGGAATCCTCGCTGCGATTTGTGGTGGTCGATGGGGCTCAGGCTCTGGGCCATGTGCCGATCGATCTCAGCTCGGGACTCTATGACCTGTTCCTGGCGGGCTGTCATAAGTGGCTCTCGGCCTATAATTCCCTGGGCCTCATGTTCCATGGGCAATCCCGCTACGCGGATGAAATCGACGTGGAAATCCAGGAGCGGCTTCGAACTCGGCGTTTTGACGATCCTTTGGCGAGTCTCACGGAAGAGTTGATTCGCGGGACGCTGACGCGATTTGGAGAAACCGTGAATCTGCTTCCCCTTTTTACCTGCGGGGGAGCGCTCGCGGATGTTGCCGCCGAGCACAAGCCTTTGGTGGACACTTTGGCAGGGCGCATTGCGAACCGAAGCTCACTCCTCCACTTATGCGAATCGGTTGGATGGACGTTGGTGGAGACAGCGGATGACTTCCAAACGGGAATTGCTCTCCTTCGGCCCAAGGCGACACACCTGCAGTGCCTGTCTCCTCACATACTCCGCGAGCGATTTCATCGGACTGGCATCTCCGTGACTGCGTACGCCCGGGGCTTGGTGCGAATTTCTCTTCCCGGACGATCATGGACCAGTCGCGAACTGGAGCACTTGGCAGGTGCCCTCGAGCGTGTCCATGAGCACGTTCGCCTTCGCATTGAGGAGATTTCCTCGCGTACGACGGAAGTTGCCTAATCGCAGAACTAACTCTTCGTCCGCCCTCCTTGATGGTGTCACGGCAGTCCAGGGCCGCGTCCCTGCTGCTGCTCACGGGGATGGCCTTCCTTGGCCATCCGATTCCCGCGAGGCTCCCCCTGGACTCGCCGTGAGTGACTGGTGGCAGGCGGACGCGGGGTTCGCCGAAAAGAACACTAACCACATGACGGAGACAAACGACATGACATCATTAACCGTAAGAGAGAAGGAACATTGGAAGGAGCGAATCACTCGCAAAATCGACCAGGCCATCGAAAGCTTGTACTCGCTTGAGAAGCCGACATTCTTGGAGGAGATCGACAGGGACGCCCGAAAACGAGCTATTGAATCGCTCGGGCTCACGGAAGCGAAGAACCGTGTTGAGGAACTCGATGAGCAGCGAACTCGGATCGACCGCGAGAAGATCGACCTCTATCGACAAATGCACGCCCGGATTGCCGGGAAGTCCGTGGAGGAAATCCGCGCTCAGCATTATTCCGAGCCGTACGAGGTGGGGGCAGCTGTCAATCGCAGGGCAGCCGTGCATCGACGCGAGATTCTGGCCGCAACGGAGGTGGGCCGCCAGGTCATCGAACTGGAGCGGGAGAAAGAGGAACTGCTCGACACGGTCTGGCTAGCGACTTCCGGGGCTCATATCAAACAGCTCTGGTCCAAAGTCACCGACATTCTCCAGCAGCAACCGACCCCCTTCCAGCAGAAGGCCCTCGAGATTGAGGCGGTGGCGAACGACTGATTCCACGTAGCCCTTCTCGGTCCATGGTGGATCGAGAGGGGCTCTTCCCATCATCTCTCCCACTCGCGAAAGTCTCGCATCAATCTCTTCCCACCTCAGCTTTCACACTCCATCTTGTCAAACGAAATGCTTGTTGACCCTTCAATTCGCAAATAATCCCGACCACGATCACCTTAATTGTGTCCGGCGATTCATGAGAGTGGTGAAGTTACGGACCCGGCTCCGCCGGTCGGTGGCATCACTCTCTCTCCGCGCATTTCCGTCCGAGGAAGACGGGAGATGCTTGCTCGCTCGGGGTGGCAACCCCGTGCCGACTTCGTCCGTGCGGAATCGGAAGTTCCGCGCTGCCGGCGCGTCACTTCGGCACTGTGCTTGCAATGATCGCCTCACGATACTCGCCCCTACCGACCCGAACTTATCGATGCCATTCGTCGCAGCCCCCTTTTTTCGGACTCGTACGGAGTGCTCGCTTGGCTGCTGGGTGGCCACTGCTCGGATTCCCACCTTGGCGGCGGGAGATCCTCGACAGAGCCCACAGCTCCGCTGGACATTCCCCCGTGCTTCGCTTCTGGGAGATGCCCAACTTCGCCCACGCCACCCCAAAGCAACTCGCTCTTTCCGCGTTGCGGAAGACGCTCGTCGCCAGGGACTGTCTGCAGCCGCACCGAAAGCAAGGTCCGCGCCCGTGCTCCGCACGTTCACGCCCCTTGCTCCTTTCGGAACGGCCCATTTTCCAGCGCGACTCCGGCGGCTGAATGCCGCCTCGCTGCTTGATGTTCCGCTGGACGCTCCACTCCGCCTGGACGGCGGTAGCGGCAACCTGACCCGGGTCAGGTGTGCCTTTGCGGGCTGAACGCCCACTTGTGCTCGCTATCGCTCGCACCGGGGTGACGCCTCTGGGGCGGCGCACACCCCGTGTGCGGCTCCGCTGGACGCTCCGCCTGAATACTCGCTTGTCCCATTCTCCGCGATGTTGGACTGCTTGTCGTGATGTTGATCATCGTGGCGAGGTCCGAGGGAGGCATTCTGGCCTTCCTGGATCCGCTATTTTGCCAGCTCAATCACTGCCGGTCAGAATAGGCCCTAACGCGCGGATTTTTCGGACAAAAAAGCTGGTATGCGCCTGGATGACCCCGGTAGAATAACGAGGTTCCGCCTGCCAACCCCAGGAGACTTTCCCATGATCGCGCATGCGATTCCGAAAGCGGAGACTCTATCGACGACACTTGAGATCAAACATCGTGGACGGCTCTACGGATCCCACGCCGCTCCCAAAGAGAAGGTTTCGAGGCTCCAGCCTTACGAGCTGCATGAAGCACCCGAAGGACGACAACTGCCGGGCTGGATAGCAGAATCGATTCTTCGCGAGCTTCCCTGGAGTCATCTGCGGTTGGACAGTGACGACAAAGTGCTCGAAATGGTTCGAGCGTACACGGCAAGCCTCGACCAGCTTAGACGTTACCGCGAGGAGTTTAGCGGTTTGGTCCGAGCGACTTGCCTGTCGAATCTCGAGTTCCGGCAGGGTAAGGGTGAAACACATGAAGGTGCCCGAGACGAGGCGATCAAAGTGAAGGTCGAGCAGCTGGTGGCCCAGGTGACCACCAAGTGGCCGACCGTGACAGCGATCCTCAATCCAACACTTCTCATGCAGTCGCCCGAGGTGATTCACTCCACGCTGGATGCCGAACTCGTGCGGTACGTGAAGGCTTTCGTGAATCGGATATTCGATGTGCTGGCAAAACTTGTGGACCGGCAGATCGCCGGGTTGGTCGAATGGTGGCCAGAGAATTTCTGCAACTACCACTTCTTCAAGCGTGTGCTCACTCAGGAGAATGAGGGAGCTTCCACGACGACCACCGAGACCTTTTCGATAGATTTCCTATCCCCCGCCATCGATTCCCAAACCGGAAGGCGCATCCTTGGGACACGAACAACCAAGAAGACCAAGGGAAAAGGCCGGAATGTTCATGAACTGGAACGTCATGAGCACATGGTCATCAACGCCGTGCGGACTTCGCTTGAGAACAGCGCCGTGGTGATGATTCCCCCCGCAATGGAACTCGTCAAGTCCATTCCCACTTGGCTCCGGCCTTTTGTCGAGGTGGTGGACGGAACGCTGTATTGGGAGCGAGTTATCCCCAAGGAGCGAAGTATCAGCCATTGGGAAGATGCGACCGAGACGCAAGAGCCGATCGTGGCAACACCGATGGATCTACCCCTGTTTGGATTTGAACCGGCGATTTGTATCGGCTCATTCGTACTCATTGGCTGGGGGCCACGCGAAATTGAGGCCGAACAGATTCGGCAACAGGACCGGCAGCAACGGGCATCGCGGATTGCTCGAATGCATGCGGCTGAGAAGCGATTCCTCGGGATGTCGGTGCTCTGCTCGATATTGACCATTCTCTCCATGAGCACTTTGACCCGGGTCCTTCAAGGGGACGGAGGGAGCGGCCTCGGGCTTCTACTTGCCTTGGGGGCAATGTTTACCGCTTGGAGTTCCGCCGTGAATTGGCAGGTCGCCCTTCGTGGGACGGTATCCACCCGAGTTGCCTCTGACTGGTTGGCAAAGTACATCGTTCTTTTCGTCTTCATGGGATGGTTTGTTGTCCGCTCGTTCCATCCAGTGTCGCTCCTGATTCCGCTGCTGTGTCTTCTGACCCTTGGTGCCCTATCACCGCTACGGCAGTGGTTCACCAAACGGATATCGTCTCAGGCAGCCCTGTCGTAGAAGGCAATGGGAAGGCAATGGTGGAGCAAACACTATGAGCACCGGTGACATTGAATCCCAAGAAGTGCCACGTCGCGATTCGCAAGCGTTGGTTCAGAAAGCAATTTGGCTGATTGGCGTTGTGCTTATTCTCTACTTCCTCGTTCCGATGGCTTCACCCTGGCTGGACGATAAAGCAAAGACGCTGACTGCGCCCGGGAATGTCAAGTCGGAGAGCACTGCCGAAGTAGCTCCAGTGGACCTGATCGAAGAACCAGAACCGGCGTCGATTCTCGAGGAAAAGTGGGGGCAGGCAGTCGCCTTTGCCCGGCTCGCGGATCTTACGGCGAAGTCTGATATGGCACGGGAACGAGTTCAGCGACTCAGTCAGCTGGAAGCCAACTGGAAGGCTCGCTTGGCGACCGTGCTCCATGGCGACCCAGGTCGCCGAATTGCCGGGAGCCAGGCGCACGTTGCCCTTGCCTTGGAGGTCTTTGATCACGAGCGACCTTCACCTCACCAAATACGTCTGTGGGAACGTCAGGCCGAAGCATTGAGGACTCCCATCGAAAGCGCGAGTCTTGAGACTTCGCGAAACGTACTGATCACCAGCGATTACATCAAACAGCTTACCGACCTGGGTCGGGACCTGACGGACGCGGTATCCGTTCTGGAAGAGCAGGCGTTGCTGCTGAGCACCTTGCTCCAAGAGACCAAGGCTTTGGAACCTGGGGAACGGACCTTGGAACAGGCTTTGGAGGAACTTCGCGCCCAGAAGAAACTTGAGATGGCCGAGCGAGTCTTGGCGACACGACTGGAGGTCCGTGCCAGAACCGAACAAAGGCAGCTCGCACGGATTGCCCAGCACGAAGAAGAACTGGTGACTGCCGAAGGAGAGCGTCAGGCGGCTGCGATCCTTCGTGAGAAGGCGCGTATCGAACAGCTCGCCCGCGACGAAGCGGACAAGGCGGCCGAGGAAGACCGGGTTCATGAAGCTCGGAAGCTCGCGGAACTAGCGTTGCTGAAATCCGAGGCCCAACAAATCGAAGAACAGAGACGTTTGGCACAATTGGAAATTGAGTTCGAGCGTGATCGTCCGTTGATCGAAAGCTATCTGGTCGCCTTCACCACGCCTGGCTACGGCCACCGCAAGGATGGCACCAAGGGCCCCGTGTCACTGGGTTTCTTGGAGGCCACCAACTGCCTGCAAGAAACCGCCTTCGGGATGTCGCAGTTATCCCATTACGCACACGCGGCGGCCAATGATCGGCCAGCAGGATCGCTTCCCCAGGGAAACATGACCATCCACCGTCCGGCTTTCGAACGCGCACAGCAACTCCTCATCAAGTATGGTGAGCTTATGGTAGCCAAGGGGATGTTGGCCCCTTGAGGATTGAATGTGACACGGTCGCCAAGTGGCCTTCACGGAGGCATGCATGATGACCCCCGTGGAGTCCATTTCAGACGCCATGTTCCAGCGGAAGTGTTTCGGTTCTCTAGGGCAGGACAGGACGAGAAAACACCGAGAAACAAGGAGTTTATTCCTTCGCCTCAGCATGATGGAAGGGTCGGCATGTGGGCCATGTTCCCGCGAAAGTGTCGGGTATCCGTGTCGAGCGACAGTTCCGCCGACACCTTCCAACAGCCAGTGGCCCCTTTGCTGACCTTTCTTTTATCGAGTGGCTCGTGACCCCTACCCCTTCCCAGCGACCGGACTTGTCGCCGATGGTTGCCGTTCGCGGACGGCGGCGAGCCTATCTGGAACGTCGCCGAATTGGTCGGCGTGACTATTACCTGCTCCAGCACGTCAGCGGCCCATTCCGCCAATCGTATCTGGCCTTCGATCCCCAATCGGGTCCCGGCGGCGACTTCTTTCTGGTGCAAACCCTCGAATACAATCGGCGCACCGAGCAGCAGCTGCGGGTGCTCCGCCGACTCAAGTCCGATGCCTATCCCCGCTGCGTGGAATGGCAGCGTCGCCGAGAATCGGTGGATGTCGTTCTCACATGGACCGAGGGTATCGCACTGAACGACTATCTGGAAAACATTCGCCAATCGCGTCGCCCATCCGTGTCCCCCAACGAAGCGATCCGCTTGATTCATGGCCTGAGCCATGGGGTATGCCAGCTCAATGATTTCCTACAGGTTGCCCATGGGGACATCCAGCCTGCCAACATTATTGTCACCAATCGTCCCAGTCGCTTGAAACTTATTGACCTGGGTAGCGCCTGGGTTGTCGAGGATACCGTGCAGCGCGAGCAGGGTGACGGACATCATCGGAGCTACGCCGCACCGGAACTGCAGGTTCCCGGAGTTGGCATCAACGGACTGTTCGCGGACCAGTTCTCGGTATCGGTCGTGCTGTATGAATTGTTGACGGGAGAGCTGCCATACGATGGGCTGGGTGGAAAGATCGGGAGACCCGAGTTTGTGACCAAGGCGCAGCGGGCACTTTCTCCACCGAGCGCCGTGAGCCGAGCGTGCCAGCGATTACCCCGGTCGCTTCGTGAAGGGATCGATCGAGTGACGCTACGCGGACTGGCCTTGAAGCCAGAGGATCGCTATCCGAATCGCCATGCCTGGCTCAATGATCTGTTTGAAGTCTCGGCTCGATTCCGACTCGCCCCGGAAGTCTCCACTGTGGACCGATTCATGACCCGGGTTGTCCGCTGGTTCATTGCTCAGCGTGACAAGGCAAGCAAGCGTTGACCTGGCCATTCGTGATGAGCTTGGTGTGTTAGCCGTGAGGCTTCACCATTCCCAGACGGATGGCATCGGCATGGGGTGGCGTTTCGCGAAACACATCGGCACACGTCGAGTGCCGCTTTCGTCCGTCCCATCCTGAAACCAAGAGTGGTTCATAACGTATGCCACCAATGATGGTCAGGGAATCTTCGGAGAATGACCGTGGCTTTCCGTGGGGACAGCCAAAACAGCAACTCTCTTTTGGCTTGGCGGCCGTCACGTTGGTCTTGCCCTGCAGTTGGAGTAGCTCCCGAGTCTCCTCCACGGCGTGATGCATTTTCAGGCGCGCGGCATTGTTGTTCGGCACGATGCGCCCTTGGTAGGAATTGGCAAACAGCACGATACCGAAAGGAGCCCTGCCCCCTTCGGTGGTTTCAATCAAGTGGCAGTACGCGGCGATCCGCACCCGATGCTGGTCCCCCAGGGTGCCACTGTCATGTTTCTTGACGACGACAGGGATGCGTAGCGCGCTCTCCGCTTTGGTAAGTATTCGCCACGGGTTCCCCGCCAAGGCTTCGCCGTGGTTGACCAACTTTCGCCCGGGCCTGCTGCAGTCGAAACCCGCCTTTCGCAGCGCCCACCAATTGACCGGGGTCTCCCTGTCGGGGCTCAGGTTGACCTGAAGCGGTTCCGTCCCCCGAACCACTGCCAACAGCCGCCAGATCCGGAAGAGCCTTCGCATACCCTCCCAGGACTCCGAAAGGAAATACGCGGTCACAAGGAGAAACGGTGTGGCGATGAGAAACCCGAGTGGGCTTGCCCAGAGCGATCCCAAGAATCTTCGTAGAATGAAAGTAGCGACCACCGCTGTCAGTAACTTCGATACCCGGTACAACAACTCACCCCAAGCAACCTGGAGTTCCTCGCTGATTCGGTGTTCGTCAAGGTCGCCAGGCCAGTTGAGTTTTGGGCCTGACTCCGGTTCCGCCATTCCGTCATCGGACGGCGAGCCATGTGCAAGGACTCCGGCGCGCGGGCAGAACACGGCCTCACTCAGTGTGTGTACGCCAAGCATCATGGGCGAATCGCCCAGCGGCGACCATGGAGTCGATTTGGATTCCATGGCGTCACCTTCCTTTCCAGCGGGAGAGGTCTTTCAGAAGAGGCGCGAGCGACCCGGGTCTCTCTTTGGGTAACCCCTCCAGGCATCGACGCAGCTGTTGAATCAAGCGTTTGGGCATTCCCGCTTTTGCAAAGATCAGGGCGGGATCGGAAGTGCCGCCAGGTTCTCCACCGGCGGCGGCGAGCGCCAGCTGACCGAAGCTATAGAGGTCCGATTGGACACTGGCATTTCCACCGTCAACTTCCGGCGCTCGAAATGGGTCTTCGGGCCACTCACTGGATACCGATGGGCTCCCGTCCATGAGCTTTGCCAGCTCGAAGTCCGTCAACACCGCTCGTGCATCGCAGTCCGCAATGAGCACGCGAGCCGGGGCGAGCTCCCGGAGAATGACACCTGCCTGGTGCAGGGCATCGAGTCCCAAGGCAATCTCATGCAGGAGCCGGGGAAGCGATTCCTTGGCCCAAGGGCCGGAGTCGAGATAGTTCGCCAAGGTGCGCTGGCCGACCCAGTCATCAATGACCCACCAGCCTTCTTCCATACCGACCGGAGTCGCACTGAGGTTGAAGGCCAGATGCGGATGGGCACCGACTCGGGCGCTGGCTTCAGCATGTCGGGCCAGTCGATCTACCATGAGTTGCCGTGACGAGAGTCGAACCCAGCTGAGATGGTAGAACTTCCCTCGCCCCATCTTCCCTTTTATATGTCTGTGCTGCATGCGGCAGACGATGTAGTAGAGTCCGTTGGGTGCCAGGCGTCCTTGATCGATATAGCCAACGGATTCCCATTCGCTTTCCCCGGTCATCGGTCCGCCCGGATTCTCGGGTGGCCGGTAGTGAGGATCCCAGGGAGCCAATAAGTCGACTACCTCGAGCCCCAGCGTATTGGCGATGATCCGCGCGGTTCCCGGTCGGAATCGGCCGGTGAGAGTCGTACGCCAATTTCCCGCCCGCGCCAAAGTCCCCGAGCCGTTTCTGGATCCCTTCGATGCCGACACGGAATCCACGCCCTCCGTCACTTGGCCCCTTTCCTCTTCGAAGTAGCGGAAAAAGTCCAGCACCGTATTGACCGACAACTTCGCTTTATTGGCGAGCTGCTTTCTGGAAAGCCCGGCGTTGATGCGCGCACGGTCAAGCAGGAACGGATCGAAGTAAACGAACTGATCGTCCACCGCTGGGAACGGTCTCGTCATGGCATCGGGTCCTGTCTGGGGCAACTGATCCCACCACGGCTTCGGCACTTCTTCCCCAAGTTGGAACCAAGTTGAGGCGCTTCCGGAATACCGACTCGGGTGTAATGACCGGAGTGCTGACCGGGGTGGCCAGCTTTCCATCATCGCCAACTTTCTCACGAGGAACCAGCCGTGAATAAGACCCTGTCCCAATTCCTAGACCGATTGACGGAGCGGTTTACCGCGATGCTCGCGGGGGTCATCAGCTCGAGGGTCACGGGGATGCATGCGGCGGCCCAGGCCGAGCAGCAGAGCCAGCTCGAGGACCTCGCCAGACAGTATGAGTCCGAGGGCAAGTGCGAGATTGCGGCCAGGCTCCGTGAGCGTGCGATCACGCTCACATCGACGGACCTGGCCGCCGAGGCGCTGGAGATCGTCGAGCGAACGACGGCCGAACCAGCTCGTCTTCCGAGCCAGCCGACTCCGAACGGGAAGTCCGACCTTCAGGGACTTCCGGACTTCGCCCAGAAGTCTGCCAAACCAGGACGAAAGAAGGCGACGAGGGCCAGCCGAGACAACGATTCGACCGAGGCGACCCGCCCGACCTTTCCTTCTAACCCGGGAGAGCCGCTGTGACGAGCGGGCACCGCCGAATGAGACAGCGGGATCAGGAGATCCTTTCCGCCTTGGCGGTGAAGGTGAGGCTTTTCAGTCAGCGGCAAATCGCCGAGCACTGGTGGAACGGGGACATGGCCAATACACGCCGACGCCTGAAGCAGCTTGCCCACTCAGGGCTCCTCATTCGGCTGTCGGTGCCCGCGAGAACATTGCCCGACCTCGCTTCACCGCTGGTCAGTTGGAGTCCCGGAGAAGCGAAGCCCGACTTTGGAGCCGTCGCCTATCGCTGCCAATCACGGTGGCGAACTCGCCATATTCACTCCACCACCGTGTGGATTGCCAGCGAGCAAGCGGCACAGCTCTACGGGGCTCCACGAAGAGGCGAACTAAAGCAACTGACCCAGGCAACTCACGATCTCGGAGTGGCGGCGGTTTGGTTGCGAATGAGGGAGGTCGCTCCTGCGTGGGCGGAAGCTTGGCAAGGAGAGGACTGTCTCGCGCATACGCGGCGAGGCGAAAAGATTCCCGACGCCTTCGTGGTCGATGAAGGCCACGAAGTGCAATGGGTAATTGAGTTCGGCGGCGGCTATAGCACCGAGCGCGTGCAAGCCTTCCATGACGACTGTGCACATCGGCAACTTCCGTATCAGCTGTGGTAACACTCATGTCGGATGACAAACAGAAGCCCTCCGAGGCTCGACTTTCGCCTCGAGACCGGCAGATCCTCGAGCATGTTCATCGGTATCGCCTGACCACGGTCGCGGTTCTTCGCCATCACCTCCTGAGCGGACTCTCCGCCAATGCGGCCGCCAAGATTACACGCCGGCTTTGCCGGACCAACTATCTGCGGTCCTTTGCCTTGTGCCATCCCACCCGTTACTTCGTCATCGGTGAGGCTGGCGCTCAAGTCATGGGCGTCAGTCGGCATCGCGTGGACCCCTTGGGTCCCCAGTCACTTCCGCAGGAGTACGGGACGCTGATCTACGCCACCTTCAGCAAACAAGCCCGCATACGACTTACGAAACAAGAGATTCGGGAGCACTGCCCTTGGATGCCCCGACGAATGTTCGAGGCCACGTTCTGCAGCAACCTGGCCAGCAAGTCCCTGGAGCTGATTCGGGTGGATCTGGGTGGACCGGTGGACCACGTAGCCCGAAAGTGCCTGGCCGACATCAACGAACTCCGATGTTCACCTCGGTTCCAACCATTCCTCTCGCAGTGTCCGTTTCGTCTCGTCGTCATCACCGCAACCCGAGAGAAGAGCGTTTCACTTCGCAAAGCGCTGGATCGGCATGATTGGCCGGCGGGGCTGGCCATTCACTTCTCGATCCTACCGGAACTTCTCACCCTCTCTAGGAGTCCCCGCCATGCGTGAGTCCTATCATCGACCCGCCGGTAACCCGATTCGATACGACCGACTTCCAGCGACTCGTCCCCAGTTGGCGATGATTCCCAGGGCGGCCGAGCGACCTGGTATGTGGCAAGAGCATGTGCACCAAGTGGTGACGATCTTGATTCTCGGCGCGGTACCCCTGCTTCTCTATCGAGCGCCGGGGTGGAACTGGCTGGAGCCGTATGATTTGCTCTTTGCGGTTCCCACCGTGGTGTTGTGCCTGTGGCTGTCGATTCACCAGCGCCAAGTGAGTTACTTACTCAATCCCGTATTCCTTCTGGCCCTGGTGCTGCTGGTCATTAATCATCGCACGCCCTGGAGAGCTCAGGTCATCCTGCTGGCCCTCTCGGCAAGCGCCCTGACGTATGCTTTCGGTCGACACTGGCTCGACTTCTGCACGGCTGCTCCCATGCCGTGGAAACTTGCTACTCAACTTCGCAGGGAATGTAGCCATGAACTCCTTTTTATGGCGGCAAGGCTCGGCGTGCTTCTGGCCGGGGTCTTTTTGGTTGATTGGCTGCTGCTGAGGATGGTGCTTCTGGCAATCCCCCTGGCTGCCTTGGTTCAACCCCGCCGGACCGACCATAACGTTTCTTACTGGAGAGTCATCGGGCATAGCCTCTCGTCCTGGTTCACTTACCGCGCGGCGAAAGCTCCAGGGCTGTGGCAGTCTCCGGTCGGGGATATGAGACAGCGTTTTGCCCTCACCTTCTTCGTGGCCGTGCTGATGGCCATCTTGCTCAGCCGCTGGGAGAACTCACCGCTGCTATCGATCGTGTCCTGGGCCAGACATCAGCACGAAATGCTGGCGTTGCAATTGGAAGTTCAGGACGCCAGTGGATTTGCGAGACTTCGCCATCTGGGTCTCGTTTGGCTGCTTGCCGGGATCGCGATCCTCGTTCTCCCAGCCGGTATTCCCTTGGTGCTCGCGGTGTCTGCTTCGATGTCCATTCTTCAGTACGGAGCCACGTTGAGGCAATGGGCTGGAAGTAAGCATAGTGTCATTGACGTTTGTCTGAGCCTGAGAGAGTCCCGCGACCCAATTGAGCGAACCAGTCTCTTTGTCGGCCGTGTCGTGGACGATGGCAGTCCGGTGCTCGTGCCTCGCAAGGTCTATCAGGAGCACGTCCATGGTCTGGGCAACAGCGGTTCGGGAAAAACATCGTTGTTCCTGTGTCCCACCATCGAACAACTCGTGATGCCGGGCGATGCCAGTCTGATTGTCTTGGATCTGAAGGCTGACACGTTGGAACTACTGGCATCCTTGATCGCGGCTGCGGAAGTCTGCCGTGAGAAGATCGGGATCACGCTCCCGCTCAAAGTGTTCTCGAATCAGCGAAACCGAGCCACCTTTGCCTTTAACCCCATGACTCAGCCGTATTGGTCCCAACTTGACACGCTCACCCGCACCAACATTCTCTGTGCGGCCTTGGGGCTCATTCATGGGACGGACTACGGAAAGAGTTGGTTTACGGATGCCGTCATGGCCGTTCTCCATCACACGCTGAAGACCTATCCCCACACGCGGACTTTCAGGGAACTGGCCGAGCACATTGGGATCGTGGTGACATCGGCGAAGAAGAAAGACCTTCATCCCGAAGTCCGGGAAGCCGGTGTGCACATCCATGAGATCGTTAAGCGACTGGCCGAATGCGAAGCGTTGAATGTCGCCCAGGGCACCGGACACGATCAAGAGGTTCTCGAAGAGATGATTGACCTGGAGCAGGTGTTTCAGACACCGCAGCTCATGTACTTCCACCTCCCCTCAACGATCTCTCCCAGCGCGGCTCCAGAGATTGCCCGGCTGGTGACCTACCTGCTGTTGGCGGCAGCCACGCAGACGGACCGCAAGCATCAGGTGTTTCTGGTGATCGATGAGTTTCAGCGGATGGTCGCCGGGAACCTGGAGAACATCCTTCAGCTGGCCCGAAGCATGGGCATCGGAATTATCCTTGCGAATCAGTCCCTGGCGGACTTGCAGCGGTCCGGTACCGACTTGATACCGGCGATTGAGGCCAATTGCCGCATGCGGACGTGGCTGGCCGTTTCCTCGAGCGAGGACAGGGAGCGATTGATTCGTGATAGTGGGATGACCGTGGACTTCAAGCATTCGTACACGCTATCCCAGGATCACAACGGACATGTAGCCCAATCGCGGACGATCAGCGAGGAAATCCGTCCACGCATGGATGCGAATGATATCCTCGACGCGACGGATCACGCCTTTCGCCACATTCTCTTGATCGCACGTGGTGAGGGTTATGCGCAGTACGGTGGGCTGCCGCTCCTTTGCGAAACGGAGTACCACATTTCGGAGGAGGAATACGAACGTCGGCGAAAGCTGGAATGGCCCCAACTTCCAGGCACTTTCTTTCCCAAGCCGGAGCTTGACGAGGGGCACGATGATTCCGACGACTCCATGCCGCTGGGTGCCAAGCCACACAAACCTCGACCTTCAGGCCCGGCCTGGAGTGCGGATGTGATAGGTCAGTCGGTCGAGCCTGGCTCCTCACCCCCAGACGCGGCACAGTCGCTTCAGAGCCTGTTCGCCGAGCTTGAGAAGAAGCAGGCCGCACCTCCTCCCAAACGCAGGAGGAAGGAGCCATGAAGCTGACGCTACGCGACGTTTGCATGGTGGAGGCTCTAACCCGGCATGTTCGCATGGCCTCCCTTTCCCAGCTGGCGCGACTCGGGTGGCCCACCGCCTCGCGCAACGTTTCCGCACGACGACTCGCGGAGCTGGTCAAGGCGGGCTGGCTCGAGCGATTCGTGATCAATGCTCATCCACCCCTTCCGGTTACCAAGCCTCTGTTCGCTTGGTCTCCGGGAGGCGAGGAGCCGGACGCCCGGCGCGTGTCGAGAGATTGTCGCGATCGCTGGTCGCTGGCTGCCGTGCCAACGGAGGTATTTGTCGCCTCTCCACTTGCGGCATCGCTTCTGGCGAGCACGGCCAGGAGATTACCTCCTCAAGAGCACCGAGATCATGACCTGCGGTTGACCTCGGTCTATATCCACTACCACCGCACCGCTCCGGACTTGGCTGCCATGTGGATTGGCGAGCACGTTCTGCCCAAGGCTGGGTATCGGATCAAGGACCCCGATGCCTTTCTCCGCGACGAACAAGGCCGAATTCTCCGCGTCATTGAGTCGGCCGGTCGCTATGGTCCCCAACAAGTCGAAAGCTTCCATGAACATTGCCGAGAACTCGAACTTCCCTACGAACTCTGGTGACATCATGCACTCCGCCCGGAAGTACGAAGCCTCCACGGCTCCGTCGCCCGCAACCGATATTCTGCTGGACCACCTGGCCCGGTATCGTCTGACGATATTTCCCGCACTCAGACGTCTTCCCGCGTTTGCCAATTGGCGTCCGGGACAGATGAAGGATCTTCTGCGGGAGGCCAGAAAACAAGGGCTCATCGATTCCGCTCCGCTGCACCAGCGGGCTCGATATTGGTATCTCGAGACCGCCGGCGCGCGGAGGCTTTCGCTCTCCGAGTCCCAAAGTGGTCCCATGTCGGAACCGGCGAAGTTTCGCGCCTATGCGATGCTGAGGTTCTGCTGTCTGTCCGAGACACTTCGGCATCGGCTCATGTCGTCCGAATTGAAGCGGCACCTTCCCACGGCATTTCGGCTCGGAATGCCCAGCGGGTATTACTTCGCTGCTTCGAGTACCAGGCGTCTGGGGTTCGCACGTGTTGACACCATCTCTGCGGGACGCTGGGACCGGGCGGTTCAGACGCTTCGGGAGGACGCATGCCGTCATCTTCAGCAACCTGAGTTCCGACGCCTGATCAAGTCGAATCATTTTGAAATCACGCTGCTGACGGTCCTTCCGCAGAAGGCCGCGCGAGTTTTGGAATCCATCTCGAGGATTCCGGATGTTCATGGTGTTTCCGTGCACGTGGTGGCGATTCCTGAATTACTCCCCCTCAACTGCCTCACCCGTTAGCGAAAGGAGGTTCCGCCGACCTGAGACGATCGACTCCCTTCATGAGGGTTTCATCGCTCTTGGCCCGAGAGCAAGGAAAAACAATGGGCAACGAGTCTTGGCAAACCGTAGGCACGCAGGACGTTCAAGGGAACGCATGCGGGCCGAATTACTGGGAGACCCAGTATGAGCATGTATCGCGTACGTAAGAACCGGAAGCGATGGCGATTGAGATGGCCGTGGAAGCACTTTTTTCCACTTCGCGTGGATTCAAGGTTCTGTCCGGAGTGTGAGCTACCACATCACGACGGACCGCTGCCCAAGGAAATTGATCGTTTCTTTGTCGGCAATATCGCGGTGTTGGTCTTTCCGGGTGGAGGCTTCTTCAGGGACGAAGTGGTCATTAGAGTCGCTCGCTTAAAGTCTGGAGGCAAGCAGTTCTACTTTTCGGAGTTTGTTCCTGCCTCGGACATTGATGACGTACTCGCTGCCATTCAGATGGCGCAAGAAAAACTACCGACTCGCAAGACCAGAGCGAATCGGTAGTTGGTTTGCCTAGGTTTTTCACTGGTTTTTGGGGGCGGCCTTCGGGTCGCCCCCCTAATCCGTGCGGTGATGATGAGCGTCACCGCTTTGTAGCAAACGGTTCGAGGTCGCTGGGAAAAGCACCTCGAACAACATCATGTAGGAGTGCTTATGGCACAAAAACAAAAACCTGTCCACGAGATCCGTTTGGGACGCATTCGAGCCGCGATCTGGGCCAATCAGACCAAGGAAAGCACGGTCTGGTTCAACGTCACGGTGACGCGACTGTACCAGGATGGACAGCAGTGGAAGGATTCATCGGCCTTTCGTCGTGACGATCTGCCGATTGTCGCGAAGGTCGCGGACATGGCTTACGCCTGGATCTGGGAGCAAGACGCTTCCGCCGGTGCGGACGAGGAAACGGAGTGATGTAGAACCTGCCGGTCGGCTGCAAGCCGCTCGGCACCTATCAAGGAGGAAGAAGCCATGGAGAAGCAAGTCCGGGCTTCGAGGTTTCCCGTGGGTGACCTTGTGATTACACGCAACGCGTCTTCGCAACTTTCCGAGGACGACATCTTCCGAGGACTCGTTCGGCATTTGCTGGGCGACTGGGGAGAGCTGTGTAAGCAGAAGTGGCAGGAGAACGAAGACGCCCTTGTTAATGACGGGCCACTGTTCTCTCGCTTTCTCACGAAGGAAGGAAAACCGTACTGGGTTATCACGCAGTGGGATCGTTCCGTGACCACGATACTCCTTCCCGAAGACTACTGATC
>JBJHCD010000003.1:0-16494 GCA_050485845.1 Pirellulaceae bacterium
ACAGTCCCGAGCCTGAGGTTCGGTCAAGCCGGCAGTCGTGGTCATTTCCCGAATCACCTCGTCGGGACCGATCTTTCCCAACTTGTCGAGACAGCGAAGCACGGCCGTCGAATGCTGGGCCAAGTCGAGCTTCTCCAGCAATCCATTGAGAACCTGACGGTTGTTCACTCGAATGGTGAACTCCTTCAGTCCGATCGCTTGCATCAAGTCGTGGATGACCAACGCCGTCTCGATGTCCGTGGCCGCGGAGGTCGAACCGATGGTGTCGAAGTCGCACTGCATGAACTCGCGATAACGTCCTCGCGAGGTGTTCTCTCCTCGCCACACCGTCCCGATGTGATAACGCTTGAAGGGAAAGCCCAAGGCTCCGGCATGTTGAGCGACGAAACGGGCCAGGGGGACGGTCAAGTCAAAACGGAGCCCGACCTGTCGGCCCCCGTGATCCTCGAACTTGTATAGCTGCTTCTGGCTTTCCTCGCCCCCCTTGCCGTCGAGAATCTCGAGGTACTCCAGTGCGGGGGTATCAATGGGAAGGAAACCGTAGGAGCGATACACCTTCTGGGCAGTCGCGATCAGACGTTCCCGCGGAATCATCGTCTCGGGAAGATGATCCCGAAAGCCCTTCAGGGTGCGAGGCGTGACGATCGGAGTGGTCTTGGAGCGATCCGTGGCTGTCATCGATGCGAGCTTCCTTCACAGTGTTCGACGCAATCCGCGCTTAGCCAATCACCGGCAGCAGCGACGGCCGAGGACTGCGAATACTGCCATTCGCCGGCCCCAACACCGCCTCGGCGTACTCGGCCACCTGCTCGGGGGTCTCAAAATATTGGTCGTAGACGCCATCGTCGTCATATTCGCAGTTGTCGGTCGAATAATCGCGACAAATCTGGGGACGGGTCTCGTAAATTCCGCAGCGGTAGTCCGACTGCAGATGCTTGCAGGTGGTATGGACCAGCAAATACCAAGTGTCATCGTCCGTAAACAAGGTCGCTCGATCATGCAACAGAAACCACCGCAAGTAGTCGAAGTCCGTTCGATCCGTCGGCTTGTCGATCGGCATGGCAAAGTAGTGACAGCACTTGGCCGTACAATAGTCACACAGTGACTCGCCGGCAGGTAACTGGTCTCGCGGGATCTTCTTCCTCGGGAGGTACTTGTTCATGATCGGCAAATGTCCTTGTGCGGAAGTCGTCCCGTCGCTCGACTTGGTTTACCAAACTCGGCCAAGTCAATCGCGAGGCTCTCGGAGGACTGGCAGGGGTTCGGAGGGATTTGGAGGGGTTCGGTGGAAGCTGTCCGAGTAAAGAGGCTCGACATGCATGCTATACTACGGAAAGTCAAAGCCTCTCGGTGCCCCTTGTGAATCGCGGGAAGTTTTCGAGCGATGTGCAGGGCGTCCGCCCATCGGCGTTCGGTACCTCCCCACCACCTCGTCCCCACCGCCGTCAAGACTACCAGAAGGCTTTCGTTTTTCCTAGTGAGCGACAGGGAACCCCCAAATTGCCCGAGGTTTCGAGCGGATGCATTTGATCATAACGGCCGTGGGGCCGGACAATAAACGCCTGGCCGATCCTATCATTCACTATGTGACCGGCGAGGGGGCGAACATCTCGGAAATCCAGATGTACAACCACGATGAGGCGGCATTATTCGCCATGCTGATTCGGCTGGAGTTGCCCGGAAGCGAACTACCGGTCGTCCGCCATGCAATGGCGGACATCGGCCGAGTCACGAATTTGTCGATCCGAGTCTGGTCGCCGGAGGAACGGGCTCACCGGCCACGCCTGGCCATTTGCACCACCTACCGTCCCGAGCCCCCCTTGGCCCTGCTGAGAGCGATTCGGGATGGCCAACTTCGAGCCGATGCCGCGTTGATGCTGGGAAATCGAAACGCGTGCCGAGGAATCGCGGAACAATTCGGGGTCCCTTGGGAATCGGTGGGAGACGCTCGGGGAAATCCCGACAACGACCGCTTGGTCGAACTACTGGACGAACACCAGATTGATTACGTCATCCTTGCCCGGTACATGCGCATTCTCCCCCCCTCCACCTGCTGGAAATATGCCGGAGGGCGGATCATCAATCTGCATCACGGGATCCTTCCCAGCTTTCCCGGACCCCGCCCCTACCAGGACGCATTTGCCTGCCGCATGCTGACCTACGGAGCGACGTGCCACTTCATCGTTCCCGAACTGGATGCCGGGAATCAGATCATCCACCAGACCACCTTCACGGTCGCCCCCGGCACGCGGATCGACGACATCATGCGCATCGGGCAAGAGGATAATGAACCTCGCTGCCTCGTCGAAGCGGTCCGGCGGGTGGTCAATCGCGAAGTCGAGTTGCACTTCCACCGCGTCATCGCACGGAACAGTCTCCGGTAGCCCAAAATCGAGCAGCCCAACATCAAGCAGCGTGAAATCGGATGGCTCGAACGAGCCGAAGGGGCTCGACGGTTGGGAGCGGAGGGGGGAGAGGGAAACTCGCGTTAAGGCAAGGAAGCGCGTCGCGGTTCTCGACCCAGCAGGCAGCCGGTCGCATACCAGCCCCCCTGTTCCGTCACCACGAACATTCCCGCTGGGCGGAAATAGGGCCGAACCTGAGAGAACTCGGGAAGCTTGCTCCCATCGTACCGCTGTTCGCGTTCAATGCCCTCGTCATCCGGGGCCAAAACCCAGTTCAGCAAGAAACCGACAATCGATTCGTTTTGTGCCATCTTCCCCTGGCGGAACATTTCGTAGTTCGACTCGTAGGCTTCGTCGGTCCGCACAAACTGCTGAAAACTGGCTTGGTCGAAGTTTCCCAAATCCCGCAGCGCGTCGCGAACCACCAAGTAGTCGGACTCGTTGGCCAAGGGGGACTGCCGACCGGCCTCGCTCAGGAATCGCCCGAGGAACTCGACATCCGACGCATAAATCAAATGCCCGAAGGCGATCGTCATGCCCGCGTTCTTGAATAACGGAGTCGCGGGGCCGCGTGGAGCATCCGGGAGCAAGGGGCTTTCTCCCGGCGCTCGCCGAATCGGATTGAACCCTCCTCGCCCCGCATCGTCATCCAAATTCTCCTTGCGGATGATTTCCCAGACAACCTGATTGCCGAACACCCGCCGAATCAAACTGGGATCCCGAGGAAGTGCACGATTGAAGGTCGCCTCGACTCGAGCCGGATCGGTCAACTCGAACGCCGCCAAGTGTTTCTCGCTCTGCAAACCAATCGGCTGCTCAATCTCGGTTGCCAACAAGACCCGCTTTCCGAGAAACTCGATGATCTCCGCGCGAATGTCCACTTCCAATCCGTTCGGATCGACCTTGATGTCGTCCAGTGCCGGTTGGAAGATGTCATTTCCCGCCAAGGCATTCACCAACGTTTCGGAAGCATCGAAGGCTTGAGCCATCTCCCAGTTGAACGTTAACAGGGACGAAAACTGCTGAGTCGCCCAGGGGGGTAGCTGCAGCGGAGGCGTGGCCGGGAACTGCAGCATCCGCGCTGCCAGGATTCGCTTCTCTTGCGGTGCATGGACGAAGGAGCGGTGAATGATGTCATGGTTTTCCACCGCCGACAGATAAACGACTCCCCCGATCCCTTCAATCGCCGAAAAGCCTTGTTTCTTCAAAATTTGGATTCGATCCCGCGTCCGTTCCCGAGCCCCCGTGACCGTCCGCAAACCCTCGGCATAGCCGAAAGGATCCACGAACCAGCGGAGATGAGGCTCCGTCGGCTGAGGATCACGTGAACACCGATCCATCACCGCCCGGTAGGCGTCCAACTCGACCAACGAGTTGTTGGCCCTGTTGTCGATTCGAGCCAGCACGTTGGCCAGAACGTCTTCCTGATCCGTGGCCACGAACCAGTCGTCGTGATGGCAGAAGTAAGCATCTCGGGCCACCGGTTGCTGCCGCGTGGCGGGGAAGTGCCAGTGGACCACCGAATGACCATCCATCTGGGTCTCGGTTCGAGTTCCCCCGCGCTGCCGTAGGTTCTGATTGACCAGTTCCGTTAAATGCCGGACTTTCTCCTCCCGGCCTCGCACATCGACCAGCGAGAGAATGGCGGCGGCGGAGGTGTTTTCTCCGGGGGGAGTCACCATCCCCATCGCCATCTCGCCTCCCGCCACTCCTTCGATATCTTGCCATGTCACCCCAAGCCGAACTTCCGCCTGCAACAAATCTCGGTCGATCTGCTGCCGCAGGTCCTCGCGAAAAGGTTTCATGACCGGATCTTGTAACAATCGTCCCAACTCCGTTCGCTCCCAGCGAACTCGAAATTCGTCGGAATCGGGAATCGCAATGTACGACTTCGTCTCCAAGGGAAAGAGCTGGTCCGTGGCGGGACGTTCCTGGGCGGTGAGGGGCGCGGCCGGAACCAATGCCGCCACCACGATCGCAACGAGCATCCAGAAACGGAAAAAGGAAAGCTGGGAGTGGAGATGGGTCGAACCGGAACGGAATCCAGCGGGGGCTCCCTCGGTTGGCGTGTTTGTCGCGCCCTCCCGCGATTGATTCCATTCCCGTCTGATCAATTCATTCATGCTCTTG
Organism: Pirellulaceae bacterium; assembly: GCA_050485845.1. Classification (GTDB taxonomy): domain Bacteria; phylum Planctomycetota; class Planctomycetia; order Pirellulales; family Pirellulaceae; genus JBJHCD01. Next base: position 4,536 of record JBJHCD010000003.1, read on the forward strand.
CTCCCGAACGCCTTCCGATCGTTTCGTGATCGTATCGTGACCGTTTCTCGTGATCCGCGCGTGGCGAAATGATGCCATTGGTCCCATGGGCCTTTTTCGCGGAAGAAAAGTTCGCTTCCAGCGTGTCCGTCCCCATCCATCCCAACTATTCCACCAAGATACCAATCCTGGCCAATCGGATCGAGTCCAACTCAATACCTGAACGATCGGGGGTCGGAATGCAGCCTCGGAGAGGGTGACGGAGAATCGAACTCCAGGAACTCGGTTTGCCTATTCGGAAACCCGAAAACGAAGGGCGTCCTTCCCCATCCGCGCCACCTCCTCGGCCCATTGCTTCAGTTGGGCAGTCGTTTCCTCGTGACTCAGCAGTTTCTGAGGCAGCAACTCCCGCAGCGATTCGTCATCCGTTCGGACGTGAACCGGCCTCCGTAATCGCTCCATTTCCTCCTCCAAGGCTTCGAGCCATTCCGGGACGTCCAGCCCGGCCCCCGTGGGCACTCGAGTCAACGCGTCGGTCTCTTTTTCCAGCAACTGGAAGGACTTGCCCGGTTTTCCCTCGTTCGCCTCCTGAATCGCCGGCTCCACCAAGGCTCGGATTCGATCGATCGTCAGGGGCTGAATGAACCGCTCGGAAATCCGATGAGCCACCGTGGGCATGCGGATCGCATGCGTTCGCTGCAACTGCTTCAGATCCCGCATGAATTCATTCGCCTTGTCCCGAATGCGGTCGGTCAGTTCCCTTCGCCAGATCCGAGCGGCTTCGTGGTGTCGGCGTCGAGCCAGAATTTCATGGGCCAGAATGACGGGACGCAAATTCCAGCAGATTCGGTCATACCGCGACTGCAGCCGGAGGAAATCGAGCAGGATGTACAGCAGGTCACCCCGATCCGACTGGGTCGTGGTGCTGTTGTAGTCACGGTACTCGCCATAGTTCTCCATGACCGCTTCCAACACCAGCGTCAGCTTCTTGGCGGCCTGCTTGCGAGGAATCACCTCATCCAACTCCTCCAACAACCGCAGCTCAATTCGCTGATGCTGTTGCAATTGGTCGAGCCATACCTCCACCCCCTCGTGCAAGATCGCTCGAATATTCCCCAAATTCAAGAATCGCTGGGTGAACAGGTCCGCTCCATAACGCTGAATGAACTGGACGATGTCCGCGAACGATTCATCGTCATACATGAATTCCAGATAGGAGAGACGCAGCGTCTGACTGTGGGCCAGCCAACTGACCAACAACGATTCGGTCAGTCGTTCCAAACAAGAGACAAGGACACCTTCCCTGGCTTTCTTGCCTCCCGTCGCGGGCAAATGCGTCCATTGCGAGAACGAGGCCACAATCGCCTCGACCAACGACTTGTAGCCCAACGTGTACAGCTCGTCGAACTCCGTCACCGCTCCGGGGCCGACCGAGTGATTCCGCTCCATGGCCCGAGCCAACTCGACCAATCGACATGCCTCCACCAGCAAGCCCGCTCGGGGGAGCCAGGTCAGCAGATCCTGGATGACCTTTTGACGCACTCGAGTATCCAGAATGGTTCGCGGATCTCCTCCTTTCGTGACGGGGACATAAAGGAGGGGGCGAGTTCCGAAGGCCTGTTCGAACGTGCTCCATCGCTGCCGAACCCAAGATCGATTTCGATGCAGGATGGCGGACAACAGGCAAATCGCTTCTCGCTCGTCCGGTTCCACCTGCTGCTGCTTCAGCTGCTCGTTCAGGTCGGCGGGATCGAACGCGGCCGCCTGCAGCAGTCGCGACGCATCCACCATCTCGACTCCCGCCGTAATGATCTGTTCGAGCAGCGAATCCTTCGCCATGCGGCGTCGGTCATATTCGAGCATCGAATCGTGGTCGCCGTTGGGGGAGGGGAGCCGGTAACGGCGGACGGAATCGAGCAGCTCCAGGAGGCCACGTCGGTTTTGAGCCGCCTGGGCACTCCAGCGGCGGAGCGATTCATGCCGCGACTCACCCCCGTTTGCCACCGAGGCACGGAAGGGTTCACCGACAGCCACGATTTTCCAGAGCTTGGCCACGCACCGCAGGAAGGCCAGATGTTCCATGAGCCGCTTGGCTTCCATGTCGAACTCGTCGTCCGAATCGCTTCCGGGATCGAAAATCGGTCCCTCCACGCCATCGTCCGTCTCGTCCCGATAGACGACGTCGTCATACGCCGCCCCAAAGAGATCGTCTTCCTCGCTTCCCTCCTCGTCAAATCCAGCCAGTGCACCAGGCTCGCCGTCACTTCCCCCGCCGGCCTGGAGCTGGAACCGGGGAGCGTGCCAATAGGCATCCGCGTTCGGCTCGAGGTAGTCGAAGAACTTCTCCGCCAACGGCCAATCTCGTCCCGGCCCCTTCCCACGATCCTCGGCTTTTTTCCCTGCCGAGCCCGTGGTTTTTCCCGAGTTGGCCGCCGAGTTGGGCGTGGTGGCGGATTTCGCGGAAATCGGCAACTCCGTCAACCAGCGAATGGCCAGCTGATGGAACGAACATTCCCCCTGAATCAGCGGGATTCGAGGGGCTTGGGAGAGCCAGTGCATCAGCAGCGCCATGGCGGCCACGAAATCACGCCGAGCCAACAGGGCGTCGATGACCAGAGTGTATGCCTCGGGGGAGGGAAAGAGTTCCGCATGGGGAGCCCAAAAGGCGACATCACCGGCCAATGCCCCTCCTCGGTGCCACATCCCAAGCGCCGTGGCAACCTGCTTGGAAGCTTCGTAGATATCCTGCGGATCCGGACATTGAATGCTGGTGCATTCGTGAGCCGCAAATTGGCGCCACCATTCGGCCAATTCCCGAAACTGCGAATCGATGGAAGCACACAACGACTGGTCGTCGACCGCCGCCGCCTCGCTCCAGACGCTGGAATGGAGCGAAAAAATTCGCTCCATCAACAGGAGGAGTTCCTCGATTCGGTGATCGAAAACGCTGTTCTCCATCGCGGGAAAGAGGCTGAAATGAGCGTCAAAGCCGAGGATGTTCCAAGGGTCGACGAATGCCCCGCACTGGATCCCCCGACGCAACAAGGTCGCCACTTCGGGAAGCTGAGCGGCCGCGGAGGCCAAATCCCCGCGCTGCAGCAACTTGGCCCCCTCGGTCAGCATGCAATCCAACTGACACATCATGCGGGCCGAGGCCACGGGAACGACGGCGGCTTGTCGAGCAGCCGCTTCGGGATATCCCATGGCGGCGAAGACCCGAGCTAGATGGACATGCTCCAGTTGCGAGGCCCGTCTCCCCGCCAACTCGGCGTTCAAATGCTGTCGAGCCCCACCGAAAGGCTGGTGTCGCTGAGCCGCCTCGCGGCGAAGCCGCTCCACATGGGAACCGGCCGTCCGAGACATCAAGTACTCGTAGAAGGCATCCCGGTAACCGGCGATCGCCGGCAGCAGATCCGAAAGCGTGACCGTGGAATCGAAACAACCAGGACCGCTGCCACTGGTCCCGGACGCCATCAAGATCGTGCCGGCCAACACGGCGGCCGCCTCGTACTCCACCTCGTCCCGAGCAATCTTGGATTCATCCTCCAGTCGCCGCATGAGTGCGTTGAGCGTCACTTCCTGGACCACGAATCGCTTGTAACGCCCCTGCTGGTCGATGCAATGTGGATCCCATTGGCCGAAGTGGTAGTTGGGCCGCTTGTTCACCGGATGCTCGAAGTCGTACGCCCGGGGATCAAACGCCAACTCCTCGAGTTGGTCCAGTTGAAAATAGGCGGGGCGCAAGACGTCGTCGGGCGCCTCTCGCAGAAACTCCAACGCCCGCTCGACCACTCGCTGAAATGGCCCGACCGATACCCCCGCTCCGCGGACGAAGATGGGAACGGGTCGCACCCATTCGTGTGGATACGGCTCCAGTTTCTGCGTCTCCAATACCGCCACCGGCCGGTGGCCGATGTAGTCATTGAGGCTCCCGACGCTCCCCCCAACGATTCGGGAGGACTGGTCCCAGGGACCTCCTTGTGCCAGAACCGCCTCGCAGACTCGACCCACAAAGTACGGACGACAGAGATTTTCCGGAGTCTGGTGGAAGAGCAGGTCCCGGTGAAACTCCAGGTAAGCCGGTAGCGTCTCTTCGAACACCAAGCGAAGGACCGCTTGAGCTTGTGCCGAGTCGCGGAAGGTTGGAGAATCCCCCTGCAATCGCGTTAGATTCTCCCGCAACAGTCGGTGCACCCGCTCGTGGGGAAGTCCTTCGGACCCCCCCTCCTGATTACAAGAGCCCATCTGTTGGACGGAGAAGAAGAGTCGATTCCAACTGGCCATCACGGCTGGGTCATGAGCCCCCGATGAGAAATTGAGATAACCCAGCACATGCTCGCAGGCTTGGCGTGCCCCGTTCTCAATATCCCAACGCTCCATACCGACACTCCGCTCCGGCTCTCCGCCACACTCTGGGCCGCCGCGCTCGGCCCTCACTTCTGCCCCGTTCCCGAATGAACTCGGATTCCGGGCCGTCACGTGGCCCCTCGTTTTCGGTGCAACACCCCACCCGGCGGCTGCCTGGCGATGATCCCAGGCCGCCGAGCGTCGGCGGGCAACCGCATCCCATATAGGCCTCATGTTAGGTTGACGACACGGAATGGTCTAGCGGTAATTCAGACCCTCCTCGGCGGGATATATTGCCCCCGCAATCCCGACTTCTCTTTCCAATCGGTTCAAATTGCAAGAAAAACGTGCATTCGAGCGAATGCCGAACTATGATGAAAGTCGAGTGGGATTTGAGTCACCCTTGCGTCCATCTGCCCTCGCCAGCTCGAGGCAGTTCCCCAGGTTGCTGCCTTCTGGCTGGTCTCGTGGGGGCTTCCCCGTGGGAACCCGTGTTGAAGGGGCGAATGACGAGCTGTCGGGGTGCCGGGAGGCCGATTCCCGGTTCGGTTCCGCTCGCTGTCCCCCTTGGATTGAGTCGTCTTTTTTGGGAATTTCCAGCAACCTGTCATCCGTCGTCGAGAAGTCCTGCCATGTTGCGTTCGTTCCTCGTCGTTGTTCTGGTCTCTACCACGTTGTGGACCGCGCTGCCTCATCCTTCCGCTTGGGGACAGGTCTCCCAGGCGAATCGGAGTGGCCCCTCGCGACCCCGTGGCCTGATGTCTCAAGGCGACATTCAGCGATTGGGGCTGGAGCGAGCCTGGTTTGCTCAACTTTCCCTGGGTCGCTCCTACGGTGAAGTGGTCGACATCCACCAGTATGTGAGTGTTCTCGATACCCGCTACAGCGTGGAAGTGACGTGGAAAGAGGGACGTGGTCGACGTCTGATTCGGGAAACCGACCTCGATTCCTTGGGAGTCGTGTTGGGGGCTGAGCGAGCGAAGCATCGAGCCGAGGTGCTGCAGGGGGAATTGGAACGACTGGGCGAGACGGCGGAACTGCGTGAACGGACCGACACTCCGGTGATCACTCTGTACGCGTCGACGAATCGAGGGGTTGTTCATTCGATTGACGCCGAAACGGGACGGACCAACTGGGTCACGACGATCGGTTCGCCGCGGCATCCCACGACGGAAGTCGGCGCCAACGAGATGTATGTTGCCGTGCTGAACGGAACAACACTCTATGTATTGAACCGAGACGATGGCACGGTAGCTTGGACTCGCCGCACGCAGGGGGTCCCTGGGGCAGGCCCTTCGCTGAGCGGGACGCTCTGCTTCGTGCCGATGTTCACCGGAGCGGTCGAGGCCTTCAATTTGGAGAGCCCCGAGACGTTCGTCGGGCTTTACCGCTCGACGGGGCGGGCCGAAATCCAACCCCTAATCACTTCCACGAAAGTTTGCTGGCCGACGGACCGGGGGGCCCTCTACGTCGGGCACTCCAATCAATACGGCGTTCTGTTTCGCATCGAGGCGGACCGTTCCATTGTATCGCAGCCGGCCTACGCCAATTCCCTGTTCTACTTTACCTCCTTGGATGGCTATCTTTACGCGGTTCATGAGCGAACAGGGACGATCGTCTGGACCCTAGCGCTCGGAGAACCCTTGCGGCAATCGCCCGTGGTCATGGAAGAGAATCTGTTTGTCGTGGGGGACGACCGGACCTTGTTCTGCCGCGACAGCCTGACGGGCGTCGGGCTCTGGGAGTATCCAGGCATTCGTCAATTCCTCGCCGCCAGTTCGGAACGGGTGTACTGTCTGGGAGAAGATGGTTCACTGGTGATCTTGAACCGGAAATCGCGAGCGCTTCTGGGCCGCATCGATATCCGGTCGCTTAATTTACCCAAGAAGAACACCCAGACCCAAAGAGTATATCTGTCGACGCGTTCAGGACTCCTGCAATGCTTCCGGGAAATTTCGGCCGAGTTCCCCGAAATGCATGTCGAGATGGATGCACTTCGTCTGCGGCAATTGCCTCCCCCGGAAGACGAGGACGAGGAGGAGGAACCGGCCCAACCGACTCGGCGACCTCCGCCAGCCGACCCGATGGATGACGATCCATTTGGGGCCCCCCCACAACGTCCGGAAGCCGACGACCCATTTGGCGATCCGTTCGGCGGGCCGGCTGACGCCGCGGACGACCCATTTGGCGACCCGTTCGGTGCTCCGGCCGATGCCGACGACGATCCGTTCGGCGCTCCCGCGGATGACGACGACCCGTTCGGAAATCCGTTCGAGTAATCTTCTCGCTTCCTCTCCGATCCACTCGCTTCCCAGCCGAGCCGCCATTGACGAACGGCGCGGCTCCCCTTAAATTTGCGGGTTCCCTCGAAGGTCCGTCTCATACGCCGCGAGGGGGTCGTTTGCTCCGTCCCACGGGGCAATGGATTTTCGTTTTTTTCTGACTCGTATCGCACCTGGTGAAGGGTTCCCCTGTGTTCGCCGAGCTGAAGTAATTGGAGCTTCGGACGAGCATCGCCGGCGATATAAAGGAGATTCCGTGTCACTGACCGTTGTCGAAGAACTGATTCAATCGGGCGTCCACTTTGGCCACCGCGCCAGTCGTTGGAACCCCAAGATGGCGCCGTTCATCTATGGCCGCAAGAACATGATCCACATCATCGATGTGCGAGAAACGGTTCGCGGTCTGCTCCGAGCCCGCAAGTACTTGGCTCAGGTGGCTCATGGCGGGAGCCTGATTCTCTTTGTCGGCACCAAGCGTCAAGCAGCGGCGGCCATCGAACGCGAGGCAACTCGGTGCGGCATGCCCTTTGTCAGTGAGCGTTGGTTGGGCGGAACGCTGACCAATTTCCGTACCATTCGCAGCCGACTCGGCCGCCTGGAGGAACTCGAACGACTTCGTTCCAGTGACGAGATCTCCGCCTACTCGAAAAAAATGCAGTCGGCCCTGAATCGCGAATACCGGAAGATGTACCGGAATTTGAATGGTTTGCGAACCATGAACCGGTTGCCGGAGTGCTTGGTCATCTTCGATCCAAACAAGGAACGAAACGCGATCAAGGAAGCCAAGAAACTCGGGATCACCACCGTCGCCCTGATTGACACCGACTGCAATCCGGATGATGTCGACTTGCCGATCCCTGGAAACGATGACGGGATCCGCTCTGTCGAATTGATTGCCCGTCATTTGGCCGATGCCGTGTTGCAGGGCAAGGGGATCACCGAGGAGGCTGCCAAGGATGAGGAACCGGCCGTGGGGACTCCCAGTGTCGAGGTCGTTGCTGCCGAGGAAAGTGGACAGTAGGCTCACGGCCTCCAGTGATGATCGCCGACCACGTCATCCAAGTGATGCGAGGGGGGGCTCCAGAATCTCTGGTGGCAAGCCAACGGACGCATCCCACGAAAAGCCAGCTCGGCCCATCGCTTTGTTTTTGGCGAAGTCCGCCGGATGCTGCGTTTTACGTCATCGCGAAGGGGACCGACCCGGCCTGGGGCTCGGCGAGACGACCGACCGGGGCATGGCAGCTCCAGCTGGAGTTCAGCACCTGCCCTCCCCCTGGGAGTCGTCAGGCCCTTACGTTTCCTGTCGCCATTCCCATCCGTATTTCCCTTTCGCCATGCCCGAATTTCGTTCCCCGTCGCAACGGACCGTCTGTGGTTTCCCATGGACAAATGACCGCAGTGGCAGGAACAGAATACCGAGAACCGAACAACAACCCGATTAAGTTCAGTGGAACATTCCGCTTGAGAGGAGAGGACAATGGCCATTCGAGCCGAGGACGTAAAGAACCTGCGGGAGCAGACCGGTTTGCCCCTGATGGACTGCAAGAAAGCTCTGACCGAATCCAATGGGGATATTGAGGGAGCCATTCGCTGGCTCCGCGAGAACGGCGCGACTTTGCAGACCAAGCGAGCGGATCGAGCGACCGAGTTCGGCCGATTCGGCCTGTATTTTGACGGCCAAGTCGGAGCCATTGTCGAACTGAAGTGCGAGAGCGCCCCCGTGACTCAGAACGAAGAGTTCATCGAATTGAGTGATGGGCTAGCCAAACAACTCGCCACCGGCCCCGGTGCCTCCAGCGGCGAGGAATTGCTCGATCAGCCCTCTCCCACTCGTTCCGGACAAACCCTTCGCGATCAGCGAGACGATTTGTTCAATCGAATTCGGGAGGTTTTCAACGTGGGGCGGATGGCTCGCTTCGACGGAGCCAGCGGCGGGTACCTCCACCTTGGTTCGACGGTGCACGGCGTGCTCCTGGAAGTCACCGGGGGTACGGCCGATTCGGTCAAGGATGTCTGCATGCATATTGCGGCAATGGACCCGGCCGCGCTGACCAAGGAGGAGATCGACCCGAAGGATGTCGAAACGGAACGATCCATCCTTCGCGAGGCGGCGCTGAAGGAAGGGAAGCCCGAAAACATCGTCGACAAGAGGGTGGAAGGTCGATGGCGGAACTTCTATGCCGAACGGGTGCTGCTGGAGCAGCCCTTTGTCAAGGAAAACAGCATCACCGTGGGTAAGTTCGCTCAGGACAACGGCATGTCCATCAAGCGGTTTGTCCACTGGGTGATCGGGAAGGAATGACCCCCTGTCATGGCAACTCAACCCCAAGTCGCTCCCCTCTATCGTCGCGTGGTGCTGAAACTTTCCGGTGAGAGTTTCAGCCACGCCGGCGAACGTGGGATCAGCATGGACGAAGTGCTGAACATCGCTCGCCAAGTCCAATCCGCTCGGGAATTGGGCTGCGAGATCGCCGTGGTCATCGGTGGAGGAAACATCCTCCGAGGTGCTCAGTTCAAGGGGCGTAACGCGGCGATTCACGAAGCGACGGCTCATTACATGGGGATGTTGGCCACGGCGATCAACGGGCTGGCGCTGCAGGACGCCCTCGAGTCGCTGGGATGTGCCACCCGACTGATGTCGGCCATTCGCATGGATGGAGTGTGCGAGCCCTACTTGCGGCGCAGGGCCACTCGGCACCTGGAGAAGGGACGGATCATCATTCTCGCCGCCGGCACGGGAGGTCCGTTCGTCACGACCGACACGGCCGCCGCCCTCCGGGCCCGCGAACTCGAAGCGGAGATCGTCATGAAGGCGACACGCGTCGACGGAGTTTACAGCGACGATCCGGAGAAGAATCCGCACGCCGTTCTTTACAGCGAGTTGACCTACAACATGGTGATCGAAAAGGACCTCCGCGTCATGGATGGAACCGCGATCACGCACTGCATGGAACATCGATTGCCGATTCTGGTCTTCAATTATCTCCGCGAGGGAAATATTCAGCGTGCACTCATGGGAGAGAAGATTGGAACTCGGATCGGACCGAATTTGGCCGATGGCGCGGGCGACCGGTAATTCGCCCCCACGCTACTCGTGCCCCGTCCGCTCCGCGGTTCGATCTGCTAAAATATCCCGGCGGAAGCCGCAATTTCCCGAGTGCGCCCTAGAGCCCGCCAGGGACGCCGAATCGGTCGGTGAAGGCGGGAATTCATTGAGAACCAGTTTGGAGAGGAAACGGGTACTGCCATGGCCGCGGAAGACGTGCTGTTCGATTCGGAAGAACGGATGGAGAAGGCGATTTCGGTCCTGAAGTCGAATCTGGCCGGGATTCGAACGGGACGGGCCAATCCGGGGTTGGTGGATAGTTTGCGCGTGGAGGTCTATGGACAACCGACTCCCATCAAGCAACTCGCCTCCGTTGCCGCTCCAGAACCGACTCAGATCGTCATCCGCCCCTACGATCCCTCCACACTCAAGGATATCGAAAAGGCGATCGTCGTCAGCGAGTTGGGGTTCAACCCACAGAACGACGGAAAGCTGATCCGGATCAATATCCCTCCCCTCTCCACGGAGGTCCGCCGCAAGATGGTCAATCGAGTGAAGGAATTGGCGGAGGACGCCAAGATCTCCATTCGAAATATCCGTCGCGATGGCAATAAGGCGGTCGACGCCGCCGAAAAGGGGAAGGAAATCGGCGAGGACATTCGGGATCAACTGAAGGACGAGATCCAGAAGTTGACCAAGAAGTACGAAGAGATGGTCAATGAAATCGCCAAGAAGCGGGAAGCGGATGTCATGGAAGATTCCTGATTTCGCCGAGTTCCGCTGAGTCTGCGGGATTTCGTTTGGTTTCTTCTGGTTTCTTCCGGATTTTTGCGAGTTATTACGGATTCACCTGCAGAGCCGGAGGATCCTTGGCCGATATGATTCGATTCGGCCATTTTTCGCTCTTGACCCCTTCCTCCGCCCCTCTCTATACTCCGGCCCCCAAGGATTAATCACCGTCGCAATTTGCGTCGGCCACCCGAAGTGGGGGACGGCTTCGCAGCCCGCCGCCGTCCCGAGGAGGATTCGCCACCGCCGGTCGGCGAATGTCAATCGAACCAGGCGATTCATGGAGGGACGCCAAGATGATGGGTACGCACCCGATGAACTGTCTCCCGACCAGGAGACTTTGGCAGCGCCGTTGCAATGGAATCACCGGTGCCGCCCTGTTGGCCTCGTTGTTCATTTCCGCTCAAGCCATCTCCTTCAGCGAGATCGCCGAGGCTCAGAACAGTCGGCCTCGCACGGCCCCTGCCAATGCCTCCGGTCAGCAACGAGTTGCCAGTAGCAACGCCCGACCCGGTGCCGCTCGGCCCGCTCCCGGAAACGACAATCCAGCCGATCCCCAGCATGTGATGGCCGTGGTCAATGGCGAACAGATCACTCGGGAGGAACTCGGCCGCGAGTGCATCCGGCGGCATGGCAAAGATGTCCTCGAGGGGATGGTCAACAAGCACTTGATCAGCGAGGCCTGCCTGGAACGAGGGGTCACGATAACCGAGAAGGATGTCTGGGATGAAGTCGGACGCATGGCCGGCAAGTTCGGTCTCTCCACGGAGCGCTGGCTGACCCTGCTGAAGGAAGAGCGAAACATCACGGCCGACCAGTATCAGCGGGAAATCATCTGGCCGATGCTGGCCATGCGGCGGTTGGCCGCCGCCGATACCGAAGTCACCGAGGAAGAATTGAAGCAGGCCTTCGAGAGCGAATACGGCCCCAAAGTGAAGGCTCGGATCATCGTCGTCAGCAGCGAGCGACGTGCCAAGGAATTGTTGGAACAGGCCCGAGCGAAGCCGGATGCCTTCGGAGATCTCGCCAAGGATCACTCGGAAGATCAAGCCAGCGCCGCGGCTCGAGGACTGATTCCCCCGCTTCGCAAGCACATCGGTGACGAGGGACTCGAGCAAGCAGCCTTCTCGCTCCAGGAAGGGGAAGTCTCCGACATCATCTCGGTCGCCGATCAGTTCGTCATCATCAAGTGCGAACGGCACGAACCGGAAACCTACATCCCCAGCCAGAACCTGCCCGAGGTCGAGAATCGATTGCGGGAAACCATTCGTGACCAGAAGCTGCGCGTTGCCGCGAGCGAACTCTTCCGCCAACTTCAGGATCGAGCCGAACTGCGAAATGTGTACAATGATCCCGAATTGAGCCAACAGATGCCGGGAGTCGCCGCGACCATCAACCAACGCCAGATCCGAATTCAAGAACTGGCCGATGAATGCATCCAGCGGCATGGCGAAGAGGTGTTGGACGGAGAAGTTAATCGTAAAATCCTTCAGCAGGCCCTCCGCAAAGCCAACCT
>JBJHCD010000003.1:16504-25478 GCA_050485845.1 Pirellulaceae bacterium
ACCTCACCGTCACGGATGATGATCTCCAGGCGGAAGTCAGCCGCGCGGCCGATGCCTATGGATACGTCAACGTCGATGGTACTCCAGACGTCGATTCCTGGCTGAAACATGTCACCAGCGAAGGGGGAGAGACTGTCACGATCGACCTTTATCTCTCGGATGTCGTCTGGCCCTCCGTCGCCCTAAAGATTCTGGTCGGCGAATCCGTACAGGTCACCGAGGATGACCTGCAGAAGGGTTTCGAGTCGAACTATGGCGAGCGAGTTGAGGTGCTGGCGATCGTGCTGGCCAATCAACGTCGAGCACAACAAGTATGGGAAATGGCTCGAAACAATCCCACCGATTCCTTTTTCGGTGAACTGGCGAATCAGTACTCGATCGAGCCAGTTTCGCGAGCCAATCTCGGCAAGGTTCCACCGATTCGCAAGCACGGAGGGAACGACCTGGTCGAGAAGGAAGCCTTCCGCCTCAAGCCGGGTGAACTTTCGGGGATCGTGGCCGTGGGGGACAAGTACATCATGATGCGGTGCCTGGGACGAACCGAACCGATCGTCGTCAGCATGGACGAGGTGCGAGAAGAACTGGAAAAGGATCTGCACGAAAATAAGCTGCGGGTCGAGATGGCGCGGAAGTTCGATCACCTGAAAGAGTCAGCCAAAGTGCAGACCTATCTGGCTGGGATGGTCACGCGAGGACGCTTCCAGAATGCCTCCTCGGACGGCGCCGCTCGACGCCCCGCCGCCAACGCTCCACCCCCCGCCACTCAGCAGGCCCAGCCGACCACTGCCTCCCCCGCTCGGACGGCCACGCCTCGGACGGCAAATCCCCAAACGCCCCCATCGCGGACTCCGGCCAACGGCGCGACGCGACGCTGATCCGAGACGCGAACGAAACCGAAGCGAATCCGAAGAGAAACCCGAACGAAACGCTGATTGCCAAGAGACGAGGCGACTCGATCCCGAGTTGCCTCGTCTTGTTTTCATGACGCCTGCTGCCCCTGACAGGCCGACATCAGGGAGCGGAACTCCTGAAACAGGTAGTGGCTATCATGTGGCCCGGAGGATGCCTCGGGGTGATACTGCACGCTGAAGGCGGGATGCTCTCGATGCCTGATCCCCGCGATCGTGTCGTCGTTCAAGTGAACGTGGGTCAGTTCGAGCGATTCCGGGAGGGATTCCCTCTGCACGGCAAAGCCATGATTCTGCGTCGTAATCTCCACTCGACCCGTGCGGAGATTCAAAATCGGTTGGTTCGCTCCCCGATGACCGAATTTCAACTTGAACGTCTTCGCCCCACAGGCCAGGGCCAACAACTGGTGCCCCAGGCAAATGCCGAACAGGGGAACTTTCCCCAGCAAGTCGCGGATCGTCTGAATCGCATACTCCAGCGGCTCGGGATCCCCCGGTCCGTTCGAAAGAAAGACTCCATCGGGATTCTGCTGGAGCACCTCCGAGGCCGATGCCGTCCCCGGAAGTACGGTCACTCGGCAACCCAGGTCATGGAGGTGGCGAGCGATGTTCCATTTCATGCCGAAGTCCAAAGCCACGACGTGGAACTGTTCGGAGTGTTCCGGCGCGAAGTAGCTGGGAAGGTTCATCCAGGGGCTAAGTCCCTCGTCCCACACTCGAGCTTGTGCGGGGAGAACTTCCCGCACCAGATCTCGGCCGACCAGGCCCTGGCTTGCTTGAGCTTTCGCGATCAGACTCGCGTCATCCAGGTCCGTTGTGGAGAGGATCCCCTTCAGCGCCCCTTTGGTGCGAATCCGACGGACGAGTGCTCGAGTATCAATTTCCGAAATCGCCACGATTCCATGTTTTCGCAAGTAGTCCTGCAGCGACCCTTGTGACCGAAAATTACTGACCCTTCGGCTGTTCTCGCGAACGATAAATCCCGCCAAATGAGGTTGGTGGCTCTCCTGATCCTCGTCGTTCACCCCATAGTTACCGATCTCCGGATAAGTCATGGTGACGATTTGCCCGCGGTAACTGGGATCCGTGAGGATTTCCTGATAGCCGGTCATGGAAGTATTGAAAACCACCTCGCCCTCCACCTCGCCCGATGCTCCGCAGGATACTCCGGTGAAGACCGCTCCATCTTCCAAGGCCAGCTTGGCGACTTGAACTGCGTTCGATTGCGTATTGTTCATTTGGATCCTAATTCTCTCCCGATCCCTTCAAGTTCTTGAAGCTGCTCCACGATTCACATCGAACTGACTAAACCCTGTCGGACTGACTTAAAGTCGCCCCATCCAAACTCCCGATATGCTTCATTAGGCTGTGGGTCTCCAGACACGAAGTCAACGACTTCACGTCGGGACAGCCAACTTTTGGGAAGGGGCTCCGTTGCGGCGAACGGAGCCCCTTCTTTTTTTTTGCTCGTCCCATTTCCTTTTCGCTGTTCGCTTTTCCATTTCGGATCAGGCCCCCCAAATCGCTTGGTGGCATCCACCGGAGTCATCCGGAGGGGGAACCGGCCATTCCACAGTTCATTCCACCGGCGGTTCATTCCACCGGCGATTTCCTCCGTTCATTGCGATCCCGGCGTGACTGGAAAGCGTCATGTCCCCATCGCCACCGAGGGTCGCTTGCGGTCCAAGCACCGTCCAATCTGCCGAACGGCCTGACGCAGTCGATTCTCGTTTTCCACAAGGGCCATCCGGAGGAAACCTTCTCCCGAGGGACCAAAACCACTTCCTGGACTCACGGCCACGTCCCCGTGCTCTAGGAGGAACATTCCGAAGTCCATGGTGCTCATTTGACTGGCCCAAGGTTCGGGGACCTTCGCCCAGGCGAACATCCCCGCGCGCGGCAGTTCGACCTCCCAGCCGATACGACGAAGTCCCTGCACGAGGACATCCCGCCGCCGACGATAGATTTCGGACTGTGCCTCCACATCCTTCTCGGTGTGCCGCAGCGCCACGATGGCGGCAATCTGAATGGCCTGGAACATCCCGTAATCGTAGTAACCCTTGATGACCCCCAGCGCGCGGATCATGTCGGCATTCCCCGCACAGAATCCAACCCGCCATCCCGCCATGTTGTACCCCTTGCTCATCGTCGTGAACTCCACCCCCACGTCGATCGCTCCCGGAGCGGCCAGGAAGCTGGGAGGCTGGTATCCATCGAAGGCGACGTCCGCATACGCGAAGTCACTGATGACCATCAGGTTATACCGCTTCGCCAGCTTCACGATCTCGCGATAGAAATCGGGCTCCACCGTAACCGTCGAAGGATTGTGCGGGTAGTTGATAATCAGCAACTTGGGACGCGGGTAGAGGTGCTGGCAGGTGTAGGCGATGTTGGAGAGGTATTTCTCGCTGTCAGCCACCTCCAGGGCAATCACGTTGCCCGCTGCCAGTGCCACCGCGTACATGTGCACGGGAAAGAACGGAGCCGGAGCGATGGCGGTATCACCGGGCCCCATCAGGGCCAGGCACATGTGGCTGAACCCCTCTTTCGATCCCAGGCAGACCATCACCTCCTGGACTGGGTCGAGCCGCACGCCATAACGCTTGAAGTACTTGCTGGCGACTTCCCGCCGCAAGTTCAGGATGCCATTGGACTTGCTGTAACCATGGTTTCGAGGATCCGCAGCCGCCTCGGCTAACTTCTCAATCACGATCGAGGGAGGTGGGTCGCTCGGATTACCCATTCCCAAATCGATCACGTCATGTCCGCTCCGACGCTTCTCGTAGAGCAGATTGTTGATTCGCCCGAACATGTAGGGGGGAAGTCGCAGTACTCGCGAGGCAGGTTCCACCGTGAAGGGGACCCGTGCACGTTCCTCCCTGGGAGGCTCGTTCCCATTGGGCATTGAAAACTGATCGCTCG
Source organism: Pirellulaceae bacterium (assembly GCA_050485845.1). Taxonomy (GTDB): domain Bacteria; phylum Planctomycetota; class Planctomycetia; order Pirellulales; family Pirellulaceae; genus JBJHCD01. The sequence continues at coordinate 20,335 of JBJHCD010000003.1, forward strand.
ACATGGCACCCTTCCAAACGCCTCCTGGAATCGCAACTTAGCGGTACGCGTCCCCGATTTGTCCCACTTGCCGATGGGATCACGGGCCGCGCGCTCCACTTAGTAGAACGCGCGACGGAGATTCTGGGAAGATATCCTGACATTTTCGCCTTATTTTGCTGGCAGAGGGGAAAATGGTATCCCATGTTTTTTGAGGCTTCCCTGGGTGTTTTCCTGGCAGGGGCCGGGTTTTCCTGGCAGGGGCCGGGCTTTCCTGGCAGGGGCCGGGGCTACGTGGCAAAGTCGCGTTTCTCGTTGTAATCCCCACCATTACCCCCCTTCCAGCCGATTTTTTTCATCCACCGCCTGGACGACGTCCCACCCGGGCTTGTAATCTAGGCTTAATCTGCCATCTTTTCCGCTGAGGTAATTTGGGAGATAAAGCTCGACTTTTCCAATCTTCAGTTTCAGGAGCATAGTTTGATGTCGAAGTTTACGATTATTGCGGCCCTGTTGGCCGTGGCCGGAGTTCTCATCAGCAGCCAACAAGCAGAAGCTCGGCTGGGCGCCCGTCACGCCGCGCCCGCCGTTGATTGCTGCCCACCGGCCTGCCCGACTCCCTGCATCACCTACCGATACCACGGACATCGGAAGGCTTGCTGCAATTCTCTCCCCCCCCAGCAGACTGTCCTGAGCGTCAAGGATCCGAATCGCTGTGGGTGCGAGGTCCTGGTGCCGGTCTGTCTTCCCGCCTGCTGCTCGGAGTGCGTTCAAGTCACCTCGCGTCGCGGTCTCTTAGGACGAGGAATCGTCACCTACCGCTTCGCCTGCGGCTTCACCGTGAAGATGGTTTTCGACCGTTGTGGCGACATTGTCGTTCACTACCACGGCAAGTTCTAGAGCCGCGCCAGATCGCAGCAGTTCCCGCCCCCCCCCGGGGCGACGTCGAATTTCGAGGGAGGGTTTTCTTGAGGACCCTCCCTTTTTTTGTGCGCGGTACGAAAGGGGGAGGGATCAAGGCGGAAGGATGAGGAATGAAGGACGAGGGGTGAGAGTGAAAAGGTGAAGGATGAACAGGGAGCTGAGAGAAACGGTACGAACGCGATGGAGTTGCAGGTGGAGAGTCAGGTATTGCGGGCCCGTGCCGCGTGCCGGACTTCTTGCCGAAGGGGCGTCGCCCAAAGCGTGAAACTCGGTCATATTGAAGGGGCATCATAGGGTCATCATCTAGTCTGCCCCATTCACCACAGGGGGCGCATGGGAGAAATCAAGCAGCATGAGCGGAGTCAACCTCGACGGGCACGTCGCCGTGGTCACCGGAGCCAGTTTGGGAATTGGACGCGCAACGGCGATTGCCTTGGGGCGAGCCGGGGCGCGGGTGGTCGTGAATTATCGATCGAGTGCCGACGAGGCGGAGCAGGTGGTCCAGGCGATCCAGCGGGAGGGAAGCCAGGCGGTCAAGGTGAAGGGGGATGTCTCGAATCCCGAAGACGTGCAGCAGTTGATTGACGTCGGGGTACGAGAATTCGGCAAAGTCGACTTGGCCGTGAGTAACGCCGCCTACAGCGACCGAGAACTATTCGATGAAGCCGATCTAGACGGTTTTCGCCGGACCGTGGACGTGACCATGTGGGGGGCGTTTTACCTGCTTCGGGCTGCGGCACGACAAATGAAGCAGCAAGGAACGCCTGGGGCGGTCGTCCTGGTCAGTTCCCCCCACGCTTTTATCCCGGCACCTCGAGCGATGGCCTACAATATGTCGAAGGCGGCGATCGAGCACATGGGGCGGACGGCCGCCATCGAACTGGCCCCATCGCGAATTCGAGTCAATATTATTCAGCCAGGTTGGACGGATACCCCAGGAGAACGTAAGTTTGCCTCGGAGGACGTCCTGCAGAGCGCCGGAAAGAATATCCCGCTCGGCCGCTTGGGAACTCCCGAGGAGATGGGTGAAGCCATTTTGTTCCTCTGTGACCCTCGGCATGACTACATGACCGGGGCCTCGTTGCTGGTTGATGGCGGGATCAGCCTACCCTGGTGGGCGGCCCGCGGGTCGGCCGCCCCGTCGTGAGCCTGAATCACCCCCATCCGACTGTGGAAAGTGGACCTGCGAAGTCATGAGAAAACGTTTTCTATTGCCCTGCGGTTGCGGCCAGAAACTTGTCGTCGATGCGACTCAGGCAGGCCAACAGCTCAGCTGTGGGTGTGGCGCGTCGCTGGTGGTACCGACGCTCCGCGGATTGGAAAGCTTGGAACGCGTGGAAGAACCGGCGGCGGAGGGCCCCGCTGCTGCTCGCCGCTCTCCCTCGGCTCACCCCGGCCGCATGCTCGGCTCCGACTTGGCGTTCGCCGGTTTCCTCTTCGTACTAATCCTCTCGGTCGTGGCCCTCATTCCTCTTGTCCTCATCTGGCTGCGTCTTGACACCTCCTTCGACATGGAGACCGATCTCCGCTATGGCGATCAGCAGATCGACATGATCTCGGTCGACGAATCCTGGCAGCTCTGGCGAGAATTTCGCAACAACGGGCTTCAGGCGGGCGAAGTCCCCTTTTACACGCGAATTCTGCAGTACTCGCATGTCTTTTCCCGAGCCATCCTGGGATTGTCCATCGTGCTCGCAATCAGCCTCGTTGGCCTGATCGTCTCGGGACGCAAATCAGCTCGCGCTCGGTCAGCTCGGCGAGCGGCCCAGGCGGCTTAGCATCTCTTGATTCTAGCACCTCTTGAGCCTAGCGTTTCTTGAGCACGAAGACGACATCCTCGGTGGTGGGAGTCAGCTGTACGGCGTGATGGATGTCGTAAGTAAAGTCATGCTGGGCGACGATCTCCAGTTCCGGGACCTTTCCGACCAGCCGCAGGAATTGGGGGGCGGTATACGAGCGGAACATGATCTCTTCGCTCAGCTTCCGCAGGGAAGTAGGCGTGTACACGTGGCACTCCATCACAAACCATTCCTCCCGTCGTTTCGGTTCGCGCCGGAGGGTCTTCAGTCGCGTGTTGACGACCAGATTGCCCCGTCGCGCTGACCAAGCCTCCTCCTCCATCGGCTCTCCCTCGGTCGGCGTTAAGTGAATGCCGAGCAGATAAATGCCCCCTTTCTTCAGGGACTGGGCGACGCATTGCAAATGGGCGGTCGCCGACTTCTCCGTGCCGAGATGCCGGAAGCTGTTGATCATGTTGAAGCAGGCATCGACCTTGCGGCGAAGCTGAAATTGGGACATGTCCCCCACGAAGACAGTGGGAGCGAAACCATGTTTTTCCAATCGCTGGTTGCAGTAGGCGACTGCGGCCGGATTGAGATCGAGCCCGGCCACGTCGTAACCGAGCCGGGCCAGCCGGTACAGGAGGCGGCCGGTTCCGCAAGCCGGCTCGAAAATTCGGCGGACCGGGCCGGTGGCGTACCGATCGAACGAATCGAGCAGGAAGTCTTGTTCGGCCTTCCAGTCCGAGCCAAAGACCAGATCGTAGTAGGACGGATAATCGTAGAGGCTGCCATCAAGGTGCTCAGTCATGCCGTTTTGCGTCATCGGTTCGCGGGCCTCGGGCCGGATGTTTGCTTTCAGGAAACTGGCGGTATTGTGGCGGTAATCCGGACGCCGAGCGATAGGGGGAGTTTTCAGTTTCCGCCCAACACTTGACGCTCCCCACAGAGCGGGTTAAGGTACATCGTACCCCAGTTGGTCGAAGTTTTTTCGATTGATTGCATTGGATTATGCTTTCGATCACCCCGCCTGTCGCACTTGGTCCTACCTCCCGAATGTGCAGCTTCGGCCCAGCTTGTTCCGGTAAGGGTTTCCGCCCCGGGACGCCGTGATTCAGCCGGGCAAGTTGACTTGCTTCCCCACTGGCCATGGCAGCTCGGACGGCATTCCCGACTCGTGAAGAATCAAGGAATCTGCCGATGCCTGTCGCGCATCCCCGGAAGCGTCGAGTTCGCTTGCCGTCGTTTCTTTCCCTTCCACTGTGTGTGTCGTGCATCTGCCTGTTTCTTCACGGCAGTCCCCTCTTCACCAGCCAGGCCGCTGCCCAGGCCACGATCACCTATCCAACGGCGACCGTGGAGGTTGAGGAGCTGGACGAGCGTGAAGTCGCGGCGGCTCGGTCCTTTGTTGGGGACGTGGTTCCTCTCCGCCGCTCAGTGATCGGCAGTGCCGTGGCTGGCCGAGTGGAGCGACTGCTGGTGGATGACGGAGATCTGGTCGGAATGCCCGGCTATCAACCGGACGACGACGTCCCCTTCGATGACGAGGAGGAATGGGGGCAACCGATCGCTCAACTCCAAGTTCGAATGGCCGGAATTTCCCTCGACATGGCGAAGGCCGAGGAGCGGCTGCGGCGGCAGGAACTGGAGGAACTCAAGCAGGGTTCCCGCGAGGAAGAGCGTATTCAGGCCGCGGCTCTACGAGATAGCGCGGAGGCAGCCTTCAAATACGCCTCGGCTCGAATGGACCGAGCCAAGCGTTTGTACGAGCAGGGATCCTTGGCCACTCAGGAAGAATGGGAGCGAGCCGAGTCGGAGAAGGTGACGGCCGAACAGGAATTTGTCCGAGCGACCGCGGCTTACGAGATGGTCATGACCGGACCCCGGCCGGAGCAGATTGAACAGGCGAAAGCACGTCTCGAAATGGCGATCGAGCGAGTTCGTTTGGAGCAGGACACCAAATCCAAATTTACGATTCGAGCCCCCTTCCCCGGATATGTCGTGGCGAAACTGACCGAAGTGGGAGCCTGGCTGGCTCAGGGGGATCCTGTCGCCGAAGTCGTGGAGATCGATCCGATCGAGGTCCGAGTCGCCGTGCCCCAGGATTTTGTCTCCAAGCTCCGTCCGAACATGCAGGTCCGAGTCCACCTGGAGAGCCGGCCCGACGAATTACTGAGCGGCCGGATTCACCGGATCATTCCCCAAGCCGACAGCCGTTCACGGACCTTCCCCGTCCTCATTCGACTCGATAATCCCGTCCGCGACGACGGAACGCATACTCTGATGCCCGGTATGCTCGTTCAGGTCATCTTCCCCGCCGGCGCCTCCAAGGTAGCGCTCATGGCTTCCAAGGACGCCCTGATCTGGACCGGCACCTCCGCTCATGTCTTTGCCGTAACCGAGCAGAATTCAGACGGATCGGTCAGGGCTCGGCGAGTTCCCGTGCAAGTCGGAGTTGTCGAC
>JBJHCD010000004.1:0-22932 GCA_050485845.1 Pirellulaceae bacterium
GAGACAGCCATTCTGGCCTGCGACGCGGGCAAGCATGTCTATGTGGAAAAGCCCATCTCGCACAACATTCGTGAAGGCCGGTTGCTGGTGGAAGCGGCCGAGCGGGGTGGAGTGCTGGTCCAGCATGGCACGCAATGCCGCAGCACCGGCATGATGCAGCAGGCCGTCCGACTGCTGCAAGAGGGAATCATTGGCCAGGTTCTGGTCGCCAAGTCCTGGAACGTTCAGCGTCGAGGATCAATCGGCCGAGGTGAGGAGACCGATCCTCCCGCTGGCCTGGATTACGATTCCTGGGTCGGTCCGGCGACGATGATCCCTTATCGGACGAACCGAGTTCACAATCGGTGGACCTGGTGGTATCACTTCGGCGCGGGCGACATGGGGAATGACGGAGTCCACGACCTGGATTACACCCGCTGGGGACTCGGCGTCGATACGCATCCCAGCAAGATATCGGCGCAGGGGGGCAAGTATTTCTTCGATGATGATCAAGAATTTCCCGATACGCAGCAGGTGACCTTCGAGTATCCGGGAGATGGAACGGTCGGGAGCCAGCGACTGCTGATCTACGAACAGCGATTGTGGTCGACGAACTATCCGTACCATTGCGATAGTGGAGCCGAGTTCTACGGCACTTCGGGCATGATGTTCCTCAGTCGTCGTGGAAGGATTCAGGTCCGGGGGGAACGAAATCAAACTCATCCGGTGGAGGTGACGCCCGAGCCGCAGAATGATCAAGCCCACGTGAAAAACTTCTGCGATGCCATCCGCCATGGAATACCGCTCAACGCTGATCCACTCACCGGGCACCTTTCCACCTCGCTCTGCCATCTCGGCAACATCGCCACTCGACTGGGGCGAAGCCTCGAGTTCGACTCGCAGTCAGAACAATTTGTGGGAGATGAGGAGGCCCAGGCCCTGGTCGGTCGTGAGTACCGTGAACACTGGGGCGCGCCGAAGGGATGAGGGCGGAAGGAGGAGGGAGGAAGGAGGAAGCGCAGCGTGGCTGTGAGTGGTTTGTGACGGAGAGAGTTCACGCGTGTTAAGCGGAGTTTTCAAGTTGCATTCCCAGATGAATCGAGGTAGGATTCCCTGATACGGGGGTCGTGTTTGTTGAGTTGTGGAGTTGTTGAGTTTTCGGATGGCGCGAGGGCAACGACAACTTCTAAATGCTCGTCCGAAATCGTGCTGGGCTTCTCGCGGTGCGCCCGAGTTTTCCTTTGCTTCGCTTTCCTTTCCTCTTCTCGAAGTCAGACGTGAAGGACCCTATCATGACCTCCTCGAAGTTTCTGCGCCAGGGAAGTCGTTTGTTCCCGGCAGTCTGTCTCCTTCTGCTCGCGGTCACTCAGCCGTTGTCGGGACAGGAGCAAGACGTTCTCTCGTTTCGGGACTACTTGGAACAAGTGCGCGAGCATCGCGGGGAGATCAAGTCGTACGATCTGACGGTGACGGGGGAAGTTCGCAACGTCCCTTCGGCCGTCGTGCTGACCGACGGCAAGGCCCACATCAATGCTCGAATTCTCCATCGATATGTGCTGGAGATGGCCCGCGATACCGAGCGGAACATGGAGGTGACGGCTCGGAAAGAATGGTACACCCGCGTTTCCGAGGAAAACGCATATGAACGCACTCAGGGAGTTTCCCCTTGGCTGCTGAATATTCGTCACGGAGACGTGCAGATCATTCGCGAGCAACATTTTGAGAACGCCATTGCCAGGGCCTGGAGGCCTCCGGCCAGTCGCCAAGTGCACCCAGGGCAGTTTGATCCGTTGGCCCTTGGTTTGGCGATGGGGGAACACTTTATCGGCGGGGATCTGGAGACGATTCTCAGCAACTATTCCGATCGAGCCGATGTAATGTCGGCGTCTCCCATCGGGAACGGTTTGGTGCAATTTGGGCCGAGCTCGCGGTGGCAGATGGTTGCCGATACTGAGCGAGGTTATTGGCCGTTGTCACTGCAGTACGAAGATGCACGCACGCGGACTCGTTTTGAGATAACCGTCGACAAGGTGCATGAAGTCTGGCTTCCCGTTGCCGTGCATGTCATGAGCTCCAGCCAAGATGCTGTCCTCCAGCTAGAGTGGCATTCGATCAACGAACCTCTACCCGAGGAACGCGTCTCCTTCGACGAGATCCAGAAGCGATATGAGTGCACGATCGAGGATCAACGCGCTCGTTGACTTCGGATCGACATTCTCGGACAACCGCGCGCGACGGGCTGGCTGGACTGACTAGCAAGACTGACTAGCAAGCCCGTTGGTACGATACGGGTGATCTATCGCGGGGAGAGGGTTGGGCCGGACGGATGAAAGTGTCCCTCGAACAACTCGGCAAGCGATTCCACCATGTGACAGCCTTGCGCGAGATTTCGCTGCAGCTCGAGCCGGGTCTGATTGTCCTGATGGGTGACAACGGCGCGGGGAAGACGACTTTGCTGGAGTGTTTGGCCGGAATCTTGGTTCCGACCGAGGGACGGATCCTCTATGACGGTCAGCCACTCCGTCGTGATGATCTCCCTCTGATGCAGCGGATTCATTTGGTGCCCGACATGCTCCGCATGCCGGGACAGTTCACTCCGCTGCAGTACATCGCCATGGCCGTCCACGTCTACGGCCGAACGCCCGACCCGGAGCTTCAGAATCGTCTTGTCCAATGGATCGAGGCGACTCGGATGACCCTGGTCGCCAACACGCCGCTGACTCGGTTGTCTCGGGGCCAGCAGTATAAGGCGGCCTTGTTGAGTTTGTTGGCTGTCGATCCGGATCTGTGGCTGTTGGACGAGCCTTTCGCGGCCGGGATGGATCCCTGGGGCGTTGCTGTACTCCGCGAGGAAATCGTGAACGCCGCGCGGCGTGGCCGAGTTGTCATCTATACCACGCAATTGCCGGAAATTGCCGAACAACTGGCGGACCGATTTCTCGTTCTCTCCAAGGGGAGGCTGGCAGCCAGTGGAACGCTCGACCAGTTGCGCGGCCAGTTCGGTCAGCCGGATCAGGCAACATTGGCGGATGTCTTCGCGGGAATCCACCACGGATGACGCGATATAACCAGGATTTTGTCCGTTCGCTGCAGGTGGGGCTGCGAGATCGAGTCCGAGCGTTTCCGGAACGGGAACAAGAGTGTCTGGCTCGTTGGAGCCAGGAGGAGCGGACTCGGCGACTGACTTGGTACTTTCTCGGAATCCCGGCACTTGTCGGGGCATTTCTTTTCGCTTTTGCCGCACTCATCGTTTTGCCTCTGACACTGGCACTCCCGATTGCCTTGCCGGGGAGGGTGAATGTCGAAGTGGACTTCCCGCTTCACGAACCCGTTCTTTTCCTGGCCTTCTGTTCCGCCGGCTTGGCATGGATGATCTCCTGGAGCCAGTTGCTTCTGGTCGAATCGGGGCAAAGCGTAACCAGCGAATGGTATTTTCCAAAAAAAAATCGGAACCGCTGGCTCCCCTGTCATGTTTTCTGGTTCGCCATCCCCTTGTTCATCTTCACGGCGGCGACGTGGAGTAGCTTTGGTATCCGCGAGGAACTCTCCTGGCCGCGATGGTTGATCGCCGCCGGATTGATGGTGATGCAAAGCCTTTGGATTCCCTCCTTGATGGGACTTTGGCTTGGGATGGTCAGGAGCTTGTACTACCTGCCGATCATTGCGTTGGCTGGACTCTCTCTGCTGCTGGCCATGTTGGGAGCCATCCAACACGGGGCCTTGGACGTGGGACATGTCGCCTGGTTGTTGTTTCAGCCGACGGGATGGGTCTCCGCGATGTTTTATTACGGCGTCTTGGAGGGGCGACCGGTCGCTTCGTTGTTCTTGGTTCCCGTCGCTTTCGGGTTTGCCGTGGCGTTCCGGTGGCTGCGACGTGGACTGGTCATCCACGATATCCAGTTGCATGGTCCCGACACGATGCCTTGGCAGGTAAACGTCACGTATGCCTTTGGAATGCTGAAGCCACCGGATGGTTCGGCAAGTTTCCCGAGTTGGAAACGGGACCTGTTGTGGAAGTCAGGCAATCCGGAGCAAGGGCCAGGTGAAGTTCATGACCGGACGGAGCGGGGCGAAGTGCGGGACCAGGACCCGGCGGGCGAGCGGGAAGAGAGCCCATCCGACTTCCGTTTCCCGCGAGAATGTTTGGAACGGCACCTTTCCGCCGATGACCATGGCGAGTCATGGAACCGTTGGGATCGCTGGATTTTGACGAGATTCAGCGCACGCCAACGACACATCCTGCGGCTGGTGCATGGAAACTGGCCCTTGGTCTCTCGAGCCACTTGGAAATTCGCGGCATTTCTCGGAATATTGATCGTTCTCATTTACCTCACCCGAGCCGACCTGGAACTCGCCGGCGAGGGTTTTACCGTACACCTCCTGTATGTCGTGGGGGCCCTTTTTTGTTGCTGGTTGGCCTGGGTTCCTTGGATGCAGCGTTACGCCGCGAATGCTCGACCCCCGGGACTCATTTCATCGAACCTGCCGATCGGATATCGCGAGTGGAATCGGCTGAACTTGCGGTGGACGCTGCTGGTACTTCCATCGCTGCTTTTCACCATCACGCTGGCAAGCTGGGTATTGGCGAGTCTGCTGGAGTACAGCATCTGGGTGATTCTGGACTTGGGGATCCGTCCTTTGTTGATATTCCTGATCTGGACCCCGTTTCGCTCGCTCTCTTCCATCTCCTGGCCCACTCGACGGGGCAACGACTGGCAGAGGTTTTGGCAGGTTGGGTTGCCCCGGATCCTTCTGCTGACGTGGTTGGTCATTTTGACGATTCCCTTGGCATTCATCCCAGCCCAACGCGAGTTTCCGGTCGTCGGCGTTTGGCCCGCGGTCCTGCTGGTCGCTGCCACAACGGTCTTGGTGGTCTCGATGATCATCGTTCACCGGCACTGTGCCCGGCGCTTGGAGCAGCTTGAGTGGGATTTGAATTGAGTCCTGCTGAATGCGGGAAAGTGGAGGGACGGAAGCTGGGAATGCGATCGCTATTGGGTTGTGGATTGGGTTGTGGAATGGACTGTGGATCGGGTTGTAGAATGGAGCGGGTGGAATGCGGACGCTTGAGCGTGCAGCTCTGGAGTGACAACGACTTGTTACCTCTCGTCCACCAACGCCCCATGCCGCTTGGATTGGAGCAAATTCGTCATGCAGTGCGGAGATCGGATCTGGAATCTCAGTTGCCTGGTTCTTATTGCCAGTGCGATCACGTTTGCCTCCTCGTCGATCAGCGAGGGCCGGGATGCGGATCGACCGCCGAACGTCGTCGTGATTTTCACGGACGATCAAGGGACGGTCGACATGAACATCTATGGTGCCGATGATTTGACGACGCCGCACATGGATTCGATAGCCTCGCGGGGAGTTCGATTTACTCAGTTCTACGCCGCCGCGCCGGTTTGTTCTCCTTCCCGCGCTGGGTTGCTGACCGGGCGTTTTCCACTGCGGGCCGGAGTGCCGGGCAATGTTTCTTCCATGGAGGGAGAAGCGGGGATGCCGGCCGAACAGATCACGATCGCCGACATGCTGCGAGCCGCTGGGTATGCGACGGCCCATATCGGAAAATGGCACCTTGGTTACACTCCGGAAACCATGCCCAACAACCAGGGATTTGAATTCTCGTTCGGTCACATGGGAGGCTGTATCGACAACTGGTCGCACTTCTTCTACTGGCAGGGGCCCAACCGCCATGATCTGCATCGGAATGGCAGGCGTGTTTACCGTGATGGTGAATATTTTCCAGCATTGATGGTCGAGGAGGCCGAGTCGTTCATGCGGCGACATCGAGATCGCCCATTCTTTGTCTACTTCGCCATGAACGCTCCGCATTATCCCTATCAGGGGCATGCACGGTGGCTCGAACACTATCAGGATCTGGAGTACCCTCGAAACCTGTATGCGGCATTTCTGTCGACTCAGGATGAATACATCGGCCAGTTGTTGCAAGTGATTGAAGACTTGGGATTGGCCGAGGATACGATTATTGTTTTTCAGTCCGACCATGGGCATTCGGAAGAAGAACGGGCTCATTTCGGTGGCGGAAGCGCCGGTCCCTACCGTGGAGCGAAGTTCAGTATGTTCGAGGGAGGAATTCGTGTCCCCGCAGCCATCGCTTGGCCCGGAATCCTGCCAGCTGGAGAAGTTCGCGGACAAGTGGCACATAGCTGCGACTGGCTGCCGACGATTGCCGAGCTTTGCCGAGTGCCGCTGTTGGACGACGACGTGGATGGCACCAGCTTGGTCGACCTGATCCGTTCAGCCGACGCCCCGGCGCCTGACCGAGTTCTGCACTGGCAGACGGGGCGAGGTTCGAATGCGCCGTGGGCCGTTCGTCAGGGGGATTGGAAGTTGTTGGGCAACCCGCGCGACCCGACCAACAAGGCTCCACTAACCGATGCCGACCGGCGGTTTCTCGTTAACTTGGCGGAGGATTCCAGCGAGATGGCGAATCTAGTGGATCAGCATCCTGACGTCGCCAAGCGGCTTGAGCAACTTCACGAAGCGTGGCTCGGCAAGCTGGAATAAGCCGTTGGGATTCGGTCGCGGGTCGATGGAGCGCGGGCGGGCCGGCCTGGCGTCTCTGTCCGTGAAATGCGGAAGAAACGAGTGAGCAAGGAATCCAATCGAGATACCTGCCTCAATGGAGATTCGAGCCCACAGAGACACAAGAGCATGCTGGAAGAGGAGCTTCCGAACTCGAGTTAACGAAAAATCAGCGTGCCGAACTTCTGGTACTCGTGAAAGCTCGGTCCGACTCGAGCCCAATCCCACGACGTGGACGGCTCCTGGTCATAATCAACTCGGTAGAAGTTCCCGCGCCAGCGAGTTCCCGGTTTCGGCGGGACATTGGTCAGAGGGCGGAGCAATTCGTAGGGAAAGAACATCTCGGCTCGCCAACCTTCAATCGAGGCTCCGGAACGCTGCGGCCCCCCTTGAATGGAGACCGCTTTTCGAGTCTTCCGTTCTCCTTCGTAGTGCCATGGTCGCCAACCGAGGAACGTGCCGTCAAGGTTGGGAATCAAGATCGGCAATTCGTATCCCAGGGGTGAGATCTCGTACTCGAAGTACAAGGGGTACCGCTGATCGGGCCACAGAAAGACCTCGAAGACATCTTCGGTCCAGAGGTTCTCGAAGTCTTCGGTGATGGTGGCGGTCAGGCGGCGATCGCTGCCTTCCATCAGTACGTAGATTCCGGTCGAGGAATAGAGCATCTTCACTCGAGCGGAGTAGTCCAGTCCTTCGGTTTCTCGCCGATGTAGAGCTGTCCATGGGGCCCGTTTCCAGGCCTCTGCTTCGCCTGTTCCATCGAGCTGGAAGTCATCGCACTGAGGCACCTCCATGGTCGGCTCGGGAAGCTCCTCTCCGCGAACTCCTACCACGAGCAAGCCGGCCAGCAGCACGCCCCCGAGTTGCCAGGGAATGGGGCGAATCGAAGAGGGCTTAGCGCTCGATGAAAATAGCCGAATGAACATGGGCGATACTCCAAAAACTCCAAGAAAAAGGAAGAGGCCCTCACGAGTCCAATACGCGTCGCCACCTTTGCGGCATCGCCATGTATGCCGTGTGGTAGGTTCTCTCCAGCGGCAAGAGAATGTAAACATCCGGTTCGAGATAGAGCGGCATGTCCGGGAGTTGGACATCCGGGCCAAAGCCGGCCGCGACTTGTTCGGGGAGGGCATAATAGTCCGAAGGCAATGCTCCTCCATTGAGGAAATCGCTCAGTTCGGAAATCCAACGATGATGGAATGCGTGAAAAATCCCCGCTTCCACCTTTCGCCAGTCATGCATCGGCATATCTTCCACCTTCATGACGACCTGGTTACGGTTGCCATGGGAACGGCTCGCCAGGACTTCCTCGATCATCAACCGTCCGAAGTCGTCGGTCAATCACCCCCTAAGGCTCCGCTCTCGGGGGGCGGACGTCCCGGCTGTCTCAAGTTGTCCCGAATTCATGACTGGATAGTTCCCCGCCACATTGGTCCAGCGTTCATTTTTTGGGGAGGGGCGATTCGTTCACGTTCAAGATCGGAAGAATCGAAAGGGTTCTTCGGATCTCGATCTTCCGCAGCCCGAACGCGCTAGTTTTGAAGTTGCGCATTTTGGGTCGATTTCAGAAAGCGACTCGGTAATTCCGGGAGATTCCATAGGCCAGCCATCGTTTCAACCAATTCCAGCTACTACTGAGTTCGCTTTGAAACAGAGCCCCCTCTATGGGAGTTCGTTTGCCCGGTGAGTGGGGCTAGGAGCTGTCACCTCTCACAAAATCCGAGAATGCGCAACTTCCAAACTCGCTGGCGAGGGATGCCCTGGAGGGATGTGGAAGAGGAGGTTCAGGCCTCACACTCAGGCAATTTGCAATTCATGGTGTCCATTTTGCAATTTTGGATCAAGTTTCCACCGATCCGCATGCGGATCGGTGACGCGCTGCGATCAGGGCCGAGACAAAAACGCCTCCCCCCTCGTCGCCGGTTGGTGAGGGAATCAAGCACGGATCATTTCAGTGAGCACTGAATTGGTCTGTACTGGCACGACTGGCACGCGACTTGCTTTCGTTCTGTGTCATCGGTCGTACATGCCGCACGCGGAACGGTCGAAGCGAATCGAATCGGAGGTGATTTCGTTCCTGCCCCTTGCCTCGAACCGTTCGGAACGCAGAATGGCAATCGGTCGGTGCATGATCGGTCGCCTCGAGATTGCTCGCATGACCCACCAGGAAACTCCTCGAGTTTCAAGCGACCCACGAAACCAATCGTTATGAAGAGTGAAGCGAGAAGAGTAAAGAGTGAAGAGAATACAGAATAGAGAAAGGATCGGTCAAACCATGCGTATCACACAGGCGATCCAGCAAGATAAGCAGGGCCGGTTAGAGCAGAACAATGGATTTCTTCGAGTTGGCTGCTTAGGTTGTCGAGGCATTCAAGGCAGGCTGTTTGGGATGTGCAAGGGAAACAGCATCGGAAGACTTCACGTTCTGGGAGTACTCGCGGCCGGCATCGTTGTTGGTGGCTTGGCGACCGACGCGAACGCTCAAGTGACAAAACTGGTTCCGCTCGGCCCCTCACAGGACTCGCCGTCGGCCGCCGCTGCCGGCACGTGGTCCTCTCCCGAGCCCGCTCCGGCGCAGCCGATCCGCCCGCCGCAAACGATTTCGCGCGCCGAGCCGACTCGGGCTTCCCAATCCTGGGCCCAACCCGTGTCGGCAAATCGTCCGGCCCTCGAAGCCCGTTACGAGGAGCCCGTCACGACCCAATGGCAATCGGCCCAGCCCCAGGTCGCTCGACGCGTTTCCCATGACCAGCCGTTGCAAGCAAGTTGGGAAGAGGCCGGTTCATGGCACGACGTGCGTCAGGCTGCCTATCAGCCGAGTACGCCGGCTGACGTGGCGCCGTCACTGAATTCGGAAACGCCCATGTCGGGATCCTGGCAAGGGTCGCCATCGGGGGCGGTCGTGACCAGTCCGCAATCGCAGCCGAGTTATTCTCCGTCACCTTGGACGAGTTCGTCTGGAAGCACCATCGTGGCTCCGTCCACGTCGGCTCCGCTCCATTCCTCGCCGACGACCGTTCAGCGGTTCGTTAATCCGGCTCCGTGTCCGCCGGTTGGAGCGGTCGCGCCGGCCGGAATGGTCGCCCCGGTCGGCGTTGTCGCGCCCGCCTCGGTACCAGTTGCCCAGGGGCCTGTTCCTCCCCTGCTTCCGATCACACGCCCTCCGCGTTCACTTTACGTTTCCAACGGTCTTTTGGGGCAGCCGGTGATCTATGCTCCGGGGCAGCCGATTCGCAATTTCTTCCGCTACTTCACCTTCTAGGGGAATCGAGCCGCGGAACCTCACATCAATGGTCCGACGCGTCGAAGTGGCTCTGGTCCAAACGGAACCAAAGGTTGCGAGCCACTTCGGCGGCACGTGTGGGGGCGGCACGGATGGGGGCAACGGAAGTTGAGACTCTAGGCCACGTCGCGGATCGGCCCTTGGGGCGTGCGGAGATTGAAGAGACCGAAGATTTCCGTTTGGGTCAGTCCGGCACTCCGCGGTGAATGGACCTCGGAGAATACTGAGTTGAAGAGTTCCCGTTTTTCTTCCAGTACCTGATTGATCCGCTGTTCGATCGTGTCCTGAGCCAGCATGCGCGTGACGGTGACCGGGCCGGCCGAGCCGATTCGGTGGGCGCGATTGATGGCCTGGTCTTCCACGGCGGGATTCCACCAGCGGTCGAACAGGAAGACGTACTCGCAAAACTGCAGGTTGATTCCGACACTTCCCGCCCCGTAGCTCATCAACAGCACTCCCTTGCTGGGGTCGTTGCGGAATTGATCCACGATCGCGTCGCGACGTTTGCTCGGGATCCGACCGTGAAACTCGAGTGCTCCGAATCGCTCGACGCGAGGGAGCATCATGTGCAAGGTCTCCACCCACTGGCTGAAGACGATCGCCTTCTTGCCGCTCAAGGCAATCTCTTCCAGGTCGGCCGCCAATCGCTCCAATTTGCAACTGGCCCCCGTGAGCGGGTCGAAGTTGCAGATCTGCTTCAGACGCAGGACCAGCTCGAACACATGCTGAATCGTCAGTTCGTTTCCCATCTCATTCAGCCGAATGACTCCCTCATCCTCGGCCGTCTTGTAAGTCGCCCACTGTTCGGGAGTCAGTGACAGTTCCGCGTCACGATACATTTTCGGTGGGAGGTCCTTCAGGACCATGTCCTTGGTGCGACGGAGAACGTAGTCCCGAGCCAACTCCCCCATGCGACGCGGCGGCATCTCGCTTTGCAAATGTCCCGGCACAAGGAACTCGAAGATCCCCACGAGATCCTCGGGGCTGTTTTCGATGGGAGTTCCCGTCAGGGCCCAGTTGCGGGATCGGGAAATGGAGCGGACGATCTCGCTGGTCGTGCTGTTGCGGTTCTTGATCCGCTGCGCTTCATCCAGCATGACCAGGTCGAAGTGCAAGTTGGTCGATCCATCGAAAAGGTCGCGATCCCGCATCAGCAATTCGTAATTGGCAATCGTGACGGGGGATTGCGAGCGGAGCCACTGCCATTGCCGCTTCTCCTTGTCCCCTTCGATGACGGCGACCGGAATCTCCGGGGCCCACTGAGCGAACTCACGTCGCCAATTCGTCACCAGTGGTTTCGGACAAATCAACAAGACTCGGCGAAGCTCACCCGACCGCAGCAGCATGCGGATCGTGGAGATCGACTGCATCGTTTTTCCCAATCCCATCTCGTCGGCCAGAATGGCCGCGTAGCGGGGATAGAGAAAGGCAATCCCCTCGAACTGGTACGGAAACGGTTCGAATGGGAATTGCAGGGAGCCCGATGCAACCAGTGTCTCCAAAGGAGGCTGAAGCATGTAATACAGCCGGTCTTCGAGCTTCACCACGTCGGCTGGTGGTCGAATTCGCGTTTTTCGCGGTGCCTCCGGAGCTTCATCTCCGTTCATCGAAGCCGAGGCATTGTCTCGCTTCTCTCCGTCTGCTCCACGTGCCGCGTTGGCGGATTCGGGGCGAGCCGGTTCGGGCTTTTTCAGCAAGGAACCCCCGGCCGTGTCGGGAAAGTAGAAGCTCCGGCAGGCAAGTCGCTGCCGCCCCAGTCGCAGTCGCATCGCCTTGGGGCGTGGAGTCTCCAAGCGGACCGGATGCGTCGAAATTCGGAGCCCGCGGTTCAACGCTGTCCGAAACCCGCTGGGATACAGCGCGACCGGAAGCTTGAGGTTGATGGGAGTTACTTCAAGCGACAAGGGCGTCTGACGTGCGGGTGAGGGTGTCATCTCGCCTTTCGAGCTGGGAGTCCGTGCAGAAGTTGCCGGCGACGATGCGTGCGACAATGCGTGCGACGATGTTGGAGAGTGAGGTCCCGAGGGTTGAATCATGCCGCCCTCTGAGCCTCGCTGATCGCGTCGCGGATCCGTTCAAATGGTTCGGAAAAGTCGAAGTCGCTCCATTCCGGATCCCAAATCTCGCGCAATCTCGCTTCATCCGCCGGGTACCGAGCGGAAACTTTGAGTTGATGGCCACCATGGCAAGTCAACGGCTCTAGTCCCGCAGTGCTGATTCGGTCCCCCCCATGGCCAAGTTCCCCCCGAGCGTTATTGGTCGTTGTGGCCGTCTCCGTTCCCTGCCTGCTTTCCCCGTGCATTCCCAACGCCTGTCCCCGCCGCTCCAGGTCGGCCTGTACCAGCAGGGCCACCGGCATTTTTACCGATTCGCGGACGGACATCACCGATTCCAGGTCGGTGCACACAAACAGGGGATGGAAATGAGACTTTTCCAGCAGCGTTTGCCCAATCTGTTCGCCACACAAGAAGTCGCGCAGTGTCGTGCCATAGAGAATCTCTTGCGCTCGGTTCGGTTTCACGGGCGCGGTGCAGTGAAATTCAAGGGGCCGACCTAGGAGGTTCAGTACGAGGTAGCCACCGGTCCATCCCATTTCGGCATGTTCCACGACGGTGAGAAACCCAAGGGTAGGTAACGACTTCGATCCACTCGTCATACGGTCCCGTTCTCTTCGAGGTGTCGAATGCTGAAGCCCGGCGCGCGATTCACCATCCGTGAGGCTCCACGCGCGGTACGTCGAAGTGAATCGGCGTGAACTGGCTGGGACTTTAACGCGCTTGCCGACTAGGAAGATGGGAGGCATGGGCTGACTTGGCGGAGTCGGTGGTCCGTGGCCGTGCACGAGGGTGTCCGGGGAGGGCTCGGAGGAGGAGATTTCAAATCTCCCAACTCTCCCTCACGAATTGCTCGACAAGGAGCAGGCGTCGTTTATACTGGGGAAGTTCTCGAGCCAAGCTGGAGCCCGCGACGATGATGCACGACCCACAACCGGTACCTCCCATATTCCGAATCGATGTCTCGGCTGATTCCTCGGCCGCCGATCAAGGCGACCAAGATGGGACCGATCATGACCGAGCGATCGTGGCCCTGCTGCGCCAACTGACGGCTGGGCAAGAACGACAAAATAAGCTGTTGGAAGACCTCGCTCAGCAGCTTAGCGCGGCTCAGCGACAGCGGGCGACGGAAATCGGGCAGTGGAAAGAGGCCCACCCGGAACTCGCCCGAAACTGTCGTCGAGCGGCGGAGACTTTGAGCCGCGTGCAGTCGGAGTTTCTCAGGAATCTGACCGACGAAATCGTCGAAAATGAAGAAACGCTCGCCGACGGCGACTTTATGCTCCACGAGTTCGTCGACCGCTTCGGGCCTCGACTGGCCCATCTCAATGGCGTGCTGCAGGTCCTGTCGCAGCTGAGCACCATTCCCTCCTCCAGCAACTCGGCAACCTAGCCACCGGGTCGCGGTGTTTCGCCGGTGTCTGTCGGTCGCGAAGTAACTCGCAACTGTACCGGCCACCCCCGATTGCTCGGCCACGACCGCCCGCGAGTTGTTCCCACCGTTCCGAATTTTCCCACCAATTTGCAGTCGCTCGGTCGATACTATACAATCCCTGGTTGACGGCGAAACGCCTTTCGGCACCCCCTCCATTTGCCGAACAAGTCCGTTTCGACCATCCCCGCCTATCCCCGCCTATTGCTCGATTCCTGTCACTGTGCCACCAGTGGTGTTTCGAGCCCCGCCTTAGTGATGTCCCGCCCATGGTTCGCACAAGCTCCACTTTTCGAGCATTCGACCGATTTGCGCTCCCCGGACTGCTTCTTGCTTTGCTCGGCCTGCTCGGCTGCAACGACGCTCCCATCAATACAACACTGGTGGTCCAGGAGGTATGGAGCAGTGACCAACAACCCGCTCCTGGGCCGTGGCCTGGATGGCTAGGGGGTGGTTATTCAGGACGAAATCGGGGAGAAGTCTCTCAGGAGTTGGATGAGACCCTTCAGCCCCACTGGAAGGCGCCCCTTGCCGGTATGGGGAATTCCTCCCCAGTGCTTGTCAACGACCTGATCCTGTTGACTGCGGAAGTCGAGATTCCTGGGGAAGGGGGGACGGGTCGGCATTTGGCCATCTTGGCCCATGACGCTCACTCCGGCGAGGAAAGATGGCGAAGTCTGCTGGGGCCAGGATTCGGGCCGACTCATGACAAGGCGGGTTACGCTTCGGCGACCGTCGCCGCCATGGGAGATCGAGGATTTGCCTTTTTCGGGCAGGCGGGGCTGGTCGGATTCTCCTTGGAGGATGGACAAGTCTTGTGGCAGCAGGAGTTCCCCGAGAACCAGCATGAGTGGGGGATTGTCTCGAGCCCCCTCCTTTTTCGTAACTTGGTCATTCAGTTAGTTGACGGAGAGCAGGGAGGGTCGTTTCTGGCTGCCTACGATCAGGCCACGGGGGGGCTGGTATGGCGGGTGGAGCGGCAGAGTGTCGGATGTTGGACGACGCCGGTTCTTCTGGAGGGGGAGGATGGGGCGTTTCAAGTGATTGTGAACGGGACCGGCCAGAAGGATGGAACGGCCGGTTGGCTGATTGCCTATGATCCATCCGATGGCAAGGAGCTATGGCGAGCGAGGGGTACGTCCGACATTCCCGTCCCCACGGCCCTGGTCTGGAAGGACCACGTAATCAGCGCGTCGGGGGGGAATGGGCCTCTTTTTTCTGTTCGGAGTGACGGGCGAGGGGACGTGACCGCGACCCACGTTCGCTGGAAAATGCCGACGGGAGGCTCCTATGTACCGAGCGGCCTGGTCATGGGGGACCGACTTTATCTGCTGATGGACCATGGAAGATTGGTCTGCCGAGATGCCGCGACCGGGGATCTGCTGGGTCGCCAGCGCCTTTCGGGGCCCTATACCGCCAGTCTGGTCGGAGCGGGCGGCTATCTGTTGGGGGTCTGTTACGGGGTTGACGTGGCTTTTCTCGGGGTGGGGTATTGGTTGGATGTGTTTGGAACTTTTCATTTACACTACGGGGTTTTGGCAACTCCGGCCTGGGCGGTAGATCGACTCTTCCTACGAACGGCTCAGCATCTATACTGTTTCGGGCCGTCGCCCCTGAAGGAGACAGCAAAAGAGACCGCTAAGGAAGAGGAACGCTTGGAGGTCTCCACGGTTCCGGCCGCACTTGCTCCTCGGCGACAAGACTTGACCGAGGCGGAATCGTCCGCTCGGGGAGTTGTCGATACCTTCCAAGTCCCGGAAGAAATTCCTTGAATGTGCATGTAGAACTCGTAAAGACCGTCACCTCCGATGGGCTCCGTCTCGACGGTAGCTATCATTGGGGCGGGCCCCTCGACGGCTCATCTTTGAAAAACAACAGCACGCCCACTCAGGTCATTGTGTTGCATGGCGCGGGGAGCAATTTCTACGCCGGCGGCCTGTTTGAGCAACTCACGCCGGCCTTGGTGCAGCGGGGGATTCGCGTACTTCGCGTCAACACGCGAGGGCATGACGGATATTACACCGGGCGGTCGACGCGCGGAGTGACTCGGTTGGGAGCGGCCTACGAGTCCGTCTCCGATTGTCGATTGGACGTCGCCGCTTGGTTGTCTTGGCTCCGAAAACGGCAGGGAAGTTCCGAGCCGACGGTGCTGATTGGACATAGCTTGGGAGCCATCAAGGCGATTTTCTCGCAGGCCGAGGAACCTTCGCCGGACGTGGTCGGAATCCTGGCCATCTCTCCTCCTCGACTTTCTTATTCGGCCTTCCAGTGGGGAGCGAAGGCGGGGGAATTCGCCGCGCTACTTCGTGAAGCGAAAAAGCGGGTCGCGGATGGGGCAGGGGACTCGATCATGGAATCGACCTTTCCCTTCCCGATGTTGATTTCGGCCCATGCATTCTTGGACAAGTATGGGGGGGAGACTTATAACGTCGAGCAATTGGCGCGGCAGGTGACGCAGCCGGTCCATTTTTTGTTTGGTGAACGCGAGCTTCAGGAGGGGGGAGTCGCCTTCGCCGGATTGCCGGAGAGTCTGTTGGAACAGCGCCGTTCCGAACAGACGCTCCGAGTCGACATCGTCGAGGGGGCCGACCACTTCTATATCGGTTGCCAGGAATCGCTTCGGCGGCAAGTGGAGCTTGCCTGGAAGACATTTTCGCCGGGGGGTGGTGAAGAACGTCAGTCGGTTCGCGGTTCCCCACCCGACGGGTAGCACGGGTCCCCGGCGCCACCTGGCGGCGTGACTTGTTCCTCGGAAAAAACTTCGGTATTCTCAACCATCTTCGCTCCTTTGACAGCCTGTTGACGGCTGCAGCTACGTGAGAGGCAAACGCATGAGTTCCACGGTCTCCTCCGCTTCGAATCTCGACACCCTCGTCCAGGAAGCTCGGGAAAAGCTGGACGCCCACACCCACGAAACGGTTCAGTGGCACTTCCACGACTCGACGGGCTGCCCGTTTTGGCTCGAAAAGAAACGCGAATTGAACTTCGATCCCTTGAAGGAAGTGAAGGGATTCGACGACCTGAAGAAGTTCCCTCTCTTTGAGGATGAGTGGTTGCGGGGGGGGCCGGTTCGTCGCTGGGTACCGCAGGCCTTCGCCGACAAGCCGATTTTTGTCTTCGAGACGGGGGGGACGACCGGGATTCCGAAGAGCCGTGTCGTGATTGAAGACCACCGGATTGATTACGAAAAGTTCAGCGACACGCTCCCCGACAAGTATTTTCCCAAGGGTGCCAATTGGCTGATGCTTGGTCCCTCGGGGCCTCGCCGTCTTCGGTTGGCGGTCGAACACCTCTGTCAGTACCGCGGTGGAATCTGCTTCTGCCTCGACCTCGATCCCCGCTGGGTTATCAAGCTGATCAAGAAAGGGTGGATGGAGCACCTCGAGGCGTACAAGCAGCACATCATCGATCAAGCCGTGACCATCCTCACGGCCGGCCACGACGTGAAGTGCATGTTTGCCACGCCGAAGTTGCTCGAGTCCCTCGCACTCGCCTTGGAAGATAAAGGAACCAGTCTGGCCGAGGTCGGCATTACGGGGATCTTCTCGGGAGGGACCGAGTTCACTCCGCAGTGGACTCGCTATGCCGTGGAAGAATTGCTGGGGGGACCGCCGGAAGAGAGCGGAGTCTACATGACGCCGACCTACGGAAACACGCTGATGGGCTTGGCCTGCAGCAAGCCCGTCACGCCCGACGACGGCTACAAGATCAGCTACTACGCTCCGCAGGTCCGAGCGGTCACCGAAGTGGTCAGCTTCGATGATTCGAACCAATTGGTGGGCTACGGTGAAACGGGGCGAGTGAAATTGACTACGTTGACGAAAGAGTTTTTCGTCCCCGGATTCCTCGAACGGGATGAAGGGGAGCGAGAGAAGCCCTTTCCTCTCTACCCTTGGGATGGCGTCAGTGGTGTTCGACCCTTCCATGGTTTCGCGTCCACAACCACGGTGGGTGTGTACTAGTCATGAAGGTATTCCCGTAATCCAGTAACCCAGAATTCCCGCGGACATCCACCCTTCGGTTGCCCACAGTGTCAGCCCGTGGTGCGTCTGTCCCACCAAGTTCATGTCGCCGGGGGGATGCCACCAACTCCCGGCGACTTAACTTATTCTCCCTTTGAAACCAGACCATCTTTTTCGATTCGTCGAACCGGAGCGGAAGCAGTGTTAAACATTCCCGTGTTGCGTTGGGGCAATCCGTATCAATCCCTGGAAGTGGATGATGTCGTTCACTTTCGCACTGGAGAGCCGATCGCGAAAGTCAGTCAGGCTAATGGCGGGATCATTCAGCGCGATATGAAGAAAGCTGGGCAAGCCCGTAATCTTCTGCGCGACATTCCTGTTTCCGACCTCATTGACCGAGTCAAGCAGGCGGCCGATCTCTACGAAAACGCGACGCTTCCCATGGGTGACGGTTCCCAGTCTCCCGACGACTTTGTGCTGCAGCAGTCCGCTTCCACGGGGCTGCCCGAGCACATGTGTCGAGCGAACATGAAGAAGAATTCATTCGTTCTCGAGAACATGGATCAGATTCTCGACTGCCTCACGCGGGGTCTCGATCTCAACATTTTGTCGCGCGGTTGGGGCCTTGAGAATCGTGGAGTTGTCGTTAGCTACCAGGCCCAGTCACCCGTACTCGGAGCGGTACTGCCGTCGAACTCTCCCGGCGTCCATACGCTTTGGCTCCCGGTCATTCCCCTTCAGTTGGGGCTGGTCCTGAAGCCTGGTCCGCAGGAGCCATGGACTCCCTACCGCATGGTTTCTGCTTTCATTGAAGCCGGTATTCCCAAGGAGGTCTTCGCCCTCTATCCGGGAGGCCCCGACGCCGGCGCGGCGGTGCTGAGTTCCTGCGGTCGGGCGATGATATTCGGAGGGACGCCGACCGTCGAACAGTACAAGGGGAATCCTCGAGTTCAGGCACATGGCCCTGGATTCTCAAAGATCCTGCTCGGGGACGATGTCGTCGATCGCTGGGAGGACTATATCGACATCATCGCCGAAAGCATCTACATCAACAGTGGTCGCGGATGCATCAATTGCTCGGGAGTCTGGGCTTCCAGGCACACCAAGGAGATTGCGGCCGCCTTGGCCGAACGACTCGGACCCATCGAAGCCAAGCCGCCCGAAGATCCCGAGGCGGGCTTGGCCGCCTTCACCGTCCCAGGCATGGCGAACGCCGTGTGGGGAATGATCGAGGCCGACCTCAAGGAAAATGGGGTCACGGACATGACCTCCTCGTTCGGACCACGATTGGTCGAGTACGAACGGTGTGCGTATATCCGGCCGACCATCGTTCATTGCTCGAGCCCCGAGCCCCAGATCGCGCTGAAGGAATTCATGTTCCCCTTCTCGACGGTTGTCGAGTGCCCGCAGGATCAGATGCTCGCCAAGATCGGGCCAACGCTGGTTTGCACGGGTATCACGGATGACGAGTCGTTCATTCGCGATCTTTCCGATGCCACCCACATCGACCGCTTGAACATCGGAGCCATTCCGACGTCCAAGCTGAATTGGCTGCAACCCCATGAAGGGAACATTATTGATTTTCTCTTCCGATCACGAGCTTACCAGGTCAGCGAAGCTCGCATGACGGCCTTGGCGTAGGAATCGGCTGGGGGTCTGACTGTTACTTCCCATACTGGACTTCCATGATTCCGTTTGATTTCCAGCTCCGTACCCGTATTGTTTTCGGCCCCAACTCCATTGACTCGCTGGGCGAGTTGATTCGCGACGAGCTGCCTCGCCAGATCGGGCATTCGGAGGTTCTGTTCGGCCATGAGCTGTTCAGTTCGGATTCCGAGATTGACATAGATCGCCCAGCGGGTCACTCCGACGCGGTCCCGCTCGCGGCGGACGCCGCTTCCCTGCGCCAAGGTGCTGCAATTGGGAGAACTGCGAGAGGGGCTGGCGAGGCGAGAGAGAATCGTGCGGTACTGGCCGCGGAGACTCGTTCAGGCTCGACCCCGAACGGAGCCCCCCAGCGCGTTCTGATGGTGAGCGACCCGGGGGTCTGCGCTGCCGGGCACGTGCAGCGGGCGATCGACTCCTTGGAGAAAGCCGGATTGCGGACGGAACTGTTCGCCGAAGCGTGTGAGAATCCCACTACGCGCGAGGTGGAGTTGGGGGTCGAGTTGGCACGAAGGTTTCGCCCCGATGTGTTGATCGGACTCGGGGGAGGG
Organism: Pirellulaceae bacterium; assembly: GCA_050485845.1. Taxonomy (GTDB): domain Bacteria; phylum Planctomycetota; class Planctomycetia; order Pirellulales; family Pirellulaceae; genus JBJHCD01. The sequence continues at coordinate 19,476 of JBJHCD010000004.1, forward strand.
AGTGCCCTGGATTGTGCCAAGGGAATCAACTTTATCTACACCAACGGCGGCCGGATGCAGGACTATTGGGGCAAGGGAAAGGCAACTCGTCCCATGCTCCCGCTGATCGGCATTCCGACCACGTCGGGAACGGGAAGCGAAACGCAGTCGTTCGCGCTCATCTCCGACGCGGAGACTCGAGCAAAAATGGCCTGCGGCGACAAGAAGGCCTCTTGCGCCATCGCTCTGCTCGACCCGGTGCTCACCGTGACGCAGCCCCCGATCGTGACTGCACTGACCGGGATCGACGCGGTCGCTCACGCCGTTGAGACCTACGTCACGAACCCTCGCAACTCCATCTCTCTTTCTTTTAGTCGTGAGTCGTGGCGTCTGCTGGCCAGCAATTTCGTGCGTGTCCTTCGCGAGCCGGAGAACCTGGAAGCTCGAGGCGGAATGCAGCTAGGGGCGTGCTTGGCGGGATTGGCTATCGAGAATTCGATGCTCGGGTCCACTCATGCCCTGGCCAATCCCCTGACGGCGACCTACCACATTCCGCATGGGCAGGCGATCGCCCTGATGCTCCCTCATGTGGTCCGCTACAATGGGGAGAAGTTCGAGACTTGGTATCATGAACTGGCCGCCGAACTGGACGCCCCTTGGGCCCTGCCTCCAGGCGTTGCGGGAACGGATTGGATCGTGAAGTTCGTGGAGCATCTGGTTCGAGAAGCGGGCTTGGCGACCCAGCTTTCCGAGTTGGATGTGGATCGGGGCCGCCTTCCTGAACTGGCTCGCGACGCCATGGAGCAGTGGACAGGGGGATTTAACCCCCGCACACCGACCGAATCCGAGTATCTCGAGCTATATCAACGGGCCTATTAGGCGTTGGCTCACCCGCGAGCGGGGCTATTCGGGCTTTGGTCCGGACGCGCCTTTCCGCAGCTTGTCTGTTAGAATGGAGAGGTCCGCGAGCCGCGGCTTTCCGAGCATCCGCGGGTGCTGGGCGAGTTCTCTTGTCACAAGCATGTAGCGAGAGGCTAAACATGTAGCACCACGCATGTAGCAAGAGGAAAGACGCGTAGCAAGAATCCACGACTTGGATTTCGGCATGGCGACCTGGAAGAAGGACCACCGCTGCCCATGAAACGATTGAGCTGGAAAACCGAATTGATAAGTAATCCCCGTTCGAAATCAAAAGATGTCGGGAAGCCGCTCGCCAGGGGTGAGGTGGTTCCCGAAATGACTTGCCACTCGCCTCCGCCGGCCGACCTCTCCTCGAGTTTCTCGTTTTCCGGCCGGAGACTTTCCCGCCATTGGTTGTCGGCGTTGATACTGGCCTGCATGTTGGTCGGAATCAGCATCAGCGGATCGTGGGGCGAGGAGCCCTCCGCGAATGCGGACAAGGGAGAATTGCAGGAACCGCTTCCTCCCCCCGTGCTGAATGACGCCCGGAATTGGCCCCTGTTTCGAGGTGACTCGCAGGCTCGCGGAATCGCACAAACCGAGCTTCCGGAGAACCTCGACTTGCTCTGGCAATATGAAGTTCCGCGAGGGGCATTCGACGGCACGCCGATCATCGTCGAGGGGGTGGTCTACATCGGCGACCTCGACGGAGTGCTGCATGCCCTGGACATGAAGGACGGCACGAAGCGATGGGAGTTCAAGAACGACATCGGTTTCACGGCGGCACCCGCCGTGCGAGACGATCGAGTTTACATTGGTGACATCGACGGCCACTTCCACTGCATTGACGCCAAGTCGGGCGAGCGGCTGTGGCACCACGAGGCTGGAGCGGAGGTCGATTCGGGAGCCAATTTCTTTGGTGACAAGGTCCTGTTCGGCTCGCAGGATTCCGTTCTTTATTGTCTGATGGCCGATTCCGGGGAACTGGTCTGGAAGCACTCGATCAACGACCAAATCCGCTGTTCGCCGACGATCGTGGAGGATCGGATTTTTCTCGCCGGATGTGACGGACTGCTGCATATCCTCAATGCGCGGACTGGAGAACCGCTCCGCGACGTCGAGATCGAGTCTCCGACCGGCGTGACACCCGCCGCGTCGGGTGACTACGTCTACTTCGGCACCGAGGCGGGTGTTTTCTTCTGCATCGATTGGAAGAAGGGAGAAGTCGTCTGGAAGTTTCAAGATGGAGAACGGAGTCAGGCCTTTCGCAGTTCTCCCACGGTCCATGACGAGCTGGTGATTTTCGGCGGAAGGAATCGTCGCTTGCACGCCTTGGACAAGCAGACCGGACAGGAACGATGGTCGCACGTCAGTCGAGGCCGGATTGACTCGTCGCCGATCACCGTGGGGGACCGAGTCTTCTTCGGCTCATCGGACGGGCGTCTTACCGCCTTGAAGGTCGCGGATGGAAGCCCGGCTTGGGAATTTGAAGTCCGGGGTAGCTTCAATGGTTCGGCGGCCGCTGCCGAAGAGCGGCTGTTTATCGCCAGCAGTAATGGAGTGGTCTATTGTTTCGGCGCTGCTCCGTGATTGAAGCGTCACCTCGATTCGACTGCAAGTCGGCCGCAATCCCCCTAACAGGATATCTCGAATTCCTCAAATCCCTCAGATTCCTCGGTCGCCTCTTTTCCTCCGAATGACAGTGAATCCTTTATGACCACGGAAGCAAAGAAAACCGAAGTCGGCAGTTACTTCATTTCCAACTACCCTCCCTTTTCGCTCTGGAAGCGGGAGAATCTAGGGGAAATCGAAGCCGCACTTCAGGCTCCACCCGGACCGAGTCCGCTGGGCTTGTACCTCCATATTCCCTTCTGCCGCAAGCGTTGCAAGTTCTGCTATTTCAAGGTCTTCACGGACAACAAGGCTTCGGATATTGAAACGTATGTTTCCGCGCTCTCTCGGGAAATTGAACTGGTAAGTCAACTTCCTGTCATGGGAGACCGTCCCTTTCGATTCGTTTACTTTGGTGGTGGTACGCCATCTTTCCTCAGCGTGCGGCAACTGCAGTCGCTCGAGTCGCGGCTTCGGTCCAGCATCGATTGGAGTTTGGCGGAAGAAGTCACCTTTGAGTGCGAGCCGGGGACGCTGGCGGAACCGAAGGTCAAGGCGCTGAAGGAACTGGGGGTCACGCGGCTGAGTCTGGGGGTCGAGAATTTCAGTGACCAGGTCCTGCAAGAGAATGGTCGGGCACACCTTTCGGAGGAAGTCTATCGCTGCTGGGATTGGATTCAGGCCGCCGAATTCGCCAATGTGAATATCGACCTGATTGCGGGAATGGTGGGTGAAACGTGGGAGAACTGGCTGTCTTGTATCGAAAAGACGCTGGAACTCTCTCCCGACAGCGTCACGATTTATCAGCTGGAGTTACCTTTCAACACCGTCTATTCGAAAGATATCCTCGGTAATCAGATCGAAATTCCCGTCGCCGACTGGCCGACGAAACGAGCCTGGGTGAATCATGCCTTCGACGTGTTGGTGGAACAGGGGTACCACGTCTCCAGTGCTTATACACTGGTGA
>JBJHCD010000005.1:0-1657 GCA_050485845.1 Pirellulaceae bacterium
GGCGTGCGGCTAGGATTCAAGTGATGGTGCGCGGAAGGCGACTGGTTCACTCCATGCTGCTCGTGCCCTGGCACAACATGCACGCCCAGTGGGGAAGTGAACTCGACAACGGGGATGGTTCTACAGCTTACGGCGTACGATAGTCGGGCATGGCCAACCGCAGCCAACAGCGAGCGTACGTCCAGTCATTTTCCGCAGTCGCCACGGAAATGCCGAGAACATCGGCCGCCTGAGGCACGGTCAACCCGGCGAAGAAACGGAGCTTCACGAGCTGGGCTTTCCGCGGGTCCTCGACGGCCAACCGATCCAAGGCCTCGTTGAGCATCAACAGATTGTCAGCCGCCATCGGTTCGCACCCGGCCAATGACGTCAGCTCCATGTCCACTCGCTGATGGTTGCCACCCCGCTTGAGCGACTTACGCTGCCGTGCTCGCTCAATCAAAATCCGCCGCATCGCCTCGGCGGCCGCCGCGAAGAATTGCCGACTATCCTTCCAGGGAAACGACGGATCGGCATGAGTCAGCCGAAGATACACCTCGTGAACCAGATCGGTCGCATCCAGCTGAGGCGGGGACCGCTCGCGAGCCAATCGAGACAGGGCGAGTTTCCGCAGTTCCGCATACACCAGCGGCAACAGCTCCTCGGCCGACTTTCCATCTCCCGAGCACGGTTCAGGCAGGCCGTCGTCGATGTTCGACATGGTTGCAGCTCGCGACACGCTTCCAGCATCAGCCCGTTACGGCGACCGCTTCTCACCCCCCAAGGGGCGCGTGACGGAGTGATGTTAGGGGTTAATATAAAATTCCCCGGGAGGATTAGAACCCATCGATGGAGCTGGTCAGAATAGCCTTTCAGGCCTGTTTCAGAAGGGAGCGGAAGGAGGATACTCACGCCCATGGGAAGGGGGAGGATTGCACTGAATTTATGGGGGGCAGGGCGACGATGATATTCGGGATCAGCCGCATAAACGTCACTGCCGCGCCATCACGCACCATTGTCCAAACCCGCTCGGCATTCTCCGGGGCATCACGCCAGAGGCGTGTACCCTTGGAGTGCCACTTGCTTGCGAGTTCGGGCGAGTCGTAAATCCACTTATCGACTTACCTGGAGCGACTGGAGCGAACTGCGGGGGCGGCGGACTGGTCTCTGTTCCGATTGGCTTGCGGGGAAGGGAGTGAGAATCTCCCGCCGTCGCGCGACTGTGAGGATGACAACGGCCACAAACCACTGGTGTTCAAGCACTTGAAGTACTTGTGACTTCGCGAGTTGCACCGGGAAGGGTGGCCCGAGGTAGAGTCCAAGCCAGGATATCCGCAGCCAATCGAGTTTCCACCTCACCTCTTCCACGCGCCATGGAAAGGAACTCGATGCCCTCGACCCCAGTTCGGCTACTTCACAATGCCCGCGCCTGCTTTCTTCGTGCTGGCGTCGCCATCCTTGTGTGCTTGTCTTGCCTATTTTGCTTGACTCCGGTCGGGAGCCGATCACTACAAGCCAATCCTCCCTCGCCAGAACCTCCCGGATCGACCAGCGACGCCCCTCCCACCATGGTTGACCCGGAGCCCGCCTCTCCCCTGGAACTGACTGCCTTTCAGCCCGAACCGGAGGGCGAAGCGACCGACGACGATGTTCCGACCATCGAACCTCAACGGGTCGT
>JBJHCD010000005.1:1667-21703 GCA_050485845.1 Pirellulaceae bacterium
CGTCGGGACCGCCGAACAGAATGGGCCCGCCGAACCGAGCGTCGTCACGCCGACTCGCACCGAAATGCCCGCCAGTCGCTTTGGCGGGACGGTTCGAGTGATCACGTCGGAAGAGATTCGGCGGAGCAACGAGACCACGGTTTCCGAGTTGTTACGCCGAGTGCCGGGAGTCGATGTGGTCCAGTCAGGGCCCCAAGGTGGTCTGACTTCAGTCTTTCTGCGGGGCGCAAACTCCCAGCATACCAAGGTGCTGATGGATGGGATTCCGCTGAATGACCCCAGTAATGCCAGCCGTCTGTTCGACTTCGGCAACATGCTGTTGGATAACGTGGAACAGATCGAAGTCCTCCAAGGGCCTCAGAGTATTCTCTACGGCTCCGATGCCATCGGGGGAGTCATCAACATCGTCACCAAGCGAGGCGAGGGGCCGATGAGGGTGGGAGTCTCGGCCATGGGAGGAAGCCTCGGGACGCACCGCGAACAAGCTCGAATCCAAGGGGGAACCAGCCTCTACCACTACTCGGTCACGGGCTCCTGGAATCAAACCGATGGGTTCTCCGCCGCCGCTCCGCGCGTCGGAGGAGTGGAACGGGATGGATTCCGAGCAGGCGCGGTCACCGGCCGATTCGGCTGGACCCCCAGCGAGGACTTCGAAGCCGAATACACTTTCCGCTGGGTCAATTCTCGAGCGGAAGTTGACGACGCTCCCTTTTCGCTGGGAACTCCTCCCACGGATGACTTGTTCCGATTGAACCTGAGCGAAGTCTTTTACAATCGCGTTCAACTACGACGCGCCATGTGGGAGGACCTGCTGGTCCACCAAGTCTCCTTCAGCCTGGCCGACTACGACCGCCGCGACACGGATGACATGTTTCCGACACGCTTTCTCGGTCAGACTCGAAAATTTCTCTATCAGGCCGACCTGCTCGTCACCGACTCGAACGTCCTTTCGGCGGGAGCCGATTACACGGCGGAGGATGGGGAATCGATCGACACCTTCGGCGGGGCCGCGGCAACGCAGAATCTTCGTGGCGTCTTTATTCAAGATCAGATTCAATGGATGGATCGCTGGTGCACCACGGCCGGCCTGCGGTGGGATGATCACAATGTGGCGGGGCGAGCGAACACGTATCGTTTCACTTCGCTGTTCGATATTTGGGAAACGGGAACTCGAGTTCGTGGAAGCCTCGGCACCGGCTTTCGTGCTCCCTCCCTAGCCGAGAATCTGTTCCCCTTCGGAAACCCTGATCTGCGTCCGGAGACCAGCCGAGGTTGGGAGTACGGCCTGGATCAATCCTGGTTCGATGGCGAATTGACCATGGGAGTAACCTACTTCCGCAACGATATCCGAAATCTGATCCTCTTCGACCTCGATACCTTTGTCCTGGAGAACATCGGCGTTGCCAGAACTCACGGCATGGAAGTCACCGGATTCTGTCAGTTGACGCCCGTATTGACTCTGCAGGGAAGCTATACACTTACGAACACCCGAGATGAGGAATTCGATCGCCCTCTGGTTCGCCGTCCGCGGAACAAGGGAACCATGCTCTTGACGCGACGTCTCTGGAACGACCAGGCCTCACTATCGCTGCAGGGAATTTTCATTGGCGAGCGAACGGACGCTCGCGACGGATCGGTGGTGCTGGATCCCTACACGCTGTTTCACCTGTCGGGCGACTACTTCATGAACCCCGACACTCGGTTGTTCCTCCGAGTGCACAATCTGTTCAACGAACGGTACGAGGAGATCACCGGATTCGGCACGCAGCCCCTAACCGCCTTCGCGGGAGTGGACTGGCGGATGTGAGCATGATGGGTTTACGAGAGCGTATTCACCAACGAAATCTCGAAACACAAGAAAAATGCGGGGCTGTTAAGGGCGACGCGTCTCCTGAGCTGTACTTTAGCCGAACGCGTATTGCTCAGCCCCCTCCCTCTCGTACTCGCACTCCTACTCGCACTCCTACTCGAACGGATAGCTCGGGCCCATCGAGAGCGAGTACGAGTACCGCGATGCTGAGTACGAGTACGAGTACGAGAAGATTGTGGATCGCACACACCGGACGAACACTACGGTACCGGTTTCGCAGGGTCAGACGTTATTATTTGTTGCTGCACCGCGCAACGATCCAGGGTAGAGTGCGAGCGGAAAAGAGTGAACGAGTCGTCTTTCGCGTGGCAATCGCTGCGATGTTGGCCCGCTTCATTGGGCGCCGAACGTCGGTCTCCATCCTGTCGCCATCTTGGATGCGTAGCCTCGGTCGCCCTGTCGAATCAATACGACACGACATCCCCTCCCTGGATGATTCCCACTCGGCTCCTCATGAATTCCATCCCGTGAAACTACAAACAGCGTTTGCCCCCGGTGAACGTGTTTCATGAAACACTCTCGGCCAACTCCAGCCGCGGGTCCCCGCGAGGTTAGGGCACGGGTTTGTTGGTGACATTGACCTCTGTTTCCAGGACCTGTTTGATTTCATTCCCTCCGGCGTTCACGTCCATCGACATCACTTGCTGGATATTCGATTTGACCATCTCACCCGCTGAATTGTCGAAGTAGAGGAAGCCTCCCGACTTCTGGTCGGTAATCGTCAGTTGTACGTCACCCGGAGCCTCGGCGAATTGCAGGTCAATTGTCATGGCGATCTTGTCCAGAACGGTTCCGTCGACGTTCTCTTCACCTTCATAAGTGTACTTGGTGGTCACAATCTGGGTCCCGGTACTCGGTGTCTTTGTCTCCACCACCGTACTCCAAGATTGACCCTGCTGAACTCCTTCCTCGGGGAAGTCGACCGAGCTTTGTTTGATCATCTGCGTCAGACTCTCCTTGTTCAGCAGGTCCGCGACGCCCGGCAGATTCGACGCTCCCTCAACGGCGGTCAACATGGCGGGAGGAAGTTCGATATCCAGAATTTGCCCACGAGGGGTCATCGTCAGATGGATATCCCCCTCCATCATGGCTCGAAAGATCGGCGCCACCAGGGCCCCCAAGCCACGCGGTTCCTCCTCGTCGTTGGAATCGTACCGCAATTCGGCTCCCGGAATTCCGTCACTGGTCATCGTCACGGCGGTCACGCGTTGGCGAATCCGAGCGTTCCCGTTCGGCTGCACCGCGACCACCGCGTTGCGGAACCGGATGTCCTGCTTCATCCGGACCTTGAGATTCTGATCGCCAATGCCGATCGACAGATTCAAGTTCTGATCGATTCGCCCGTCCCGCTGCTCCCCCTCCCGAAATTGATGCCGCAGCAATTTGGGAGTCTGCGCCAGTGACGGTAGAACGCATACGACCAGGGAAAGAATGATTGAGAAAGAAAGTGAAGCAAACCCTGGAAGCCCCGAGGCGAGGTGTCGGGAACGGGTCCAGGGAATGGATGGCGTCGAGTCAGGCGTCGAGTTCATGGCGAATCCTTCAAGGTTCGAATGTGCTGGGCAAAAGGGTTGACGGTAACGTTTTTTTCACGCGGGTTTCCGAGCGGGTGAGCAATGGGACGCCACGACCGTCGGAGACCACCCCGAGCGGCCGGTGGAATTCAAGGTTGAACATGGGGTGGATTGCGACGGTCGAACTGAAAAGGGGTTTGCGGGTCGTCGAGCACATGCACGATCAGTGGCTGAGCGATCCCGCCGCGATCAACTTGCACTCGCCATAGATTCGGAACTCCCCATGGCTGATCATGGATCCACTTGTGACCATCGCCATGCAAATACAATAGCGGCCTGCCGAACTCTCGCCCCAGTTGCACGAAGGGTCGAGTGAAGTCTTCATGCTTTCTGGCCAGCAACGCATGCCCGAAAACCACGCAGTTCGTGACTTCCAACCCCTGATGCAGGAGGTTCTCCCGCAGCCAAGTCACATTGTCCGCATGTCGTCGCCGCCACTCCGCCTCGTCATGCACTCGGCCTCCCACCAGGTTCAGGCCCACGAAGAGCACCTGTTGGTGGACAAAGGCAAAGTTCTCTTCCCGCCCGGGTTGTCGAGCGACCTCGAACGGGTGCGGCCAGCGACGGTCAAAGCGATCAAAATGCTTCTTCCACAATTCCCAGGCGGCATCGGCATCGGGACAGTCATTCCATTCGTTGTCGCCCGGAATGATGAACATCGGCACCTTGGACTTCGCCAAAATTCCCGCGACATTGGCATAGACGTGATCCTCGCACGGCACGGCCCCCCGCTTGATGTCACCGACATGGATCGCAAAGGCCGCCTCCTCCGGGAGTGCTCGAATCTGTCCCGCAAGAATCAGATTCTCAAAAAAGGCGTAGGGAACATCGCCCATGGCCGCGAAGGTCATCCGAATCGCGGGAGGATCCGCGGCCGACGCCCTTCCTCCTGCCAGCGGGCTCAGGACACCGAAAATGACCAGAGAGAGGAACAGCCAACCGAGGCCTCGCCAAGCCAACCTTCCCTTGGGGGCCGCCACTGCCGCCGGATCGTCCGAGCCGATTTGGGGGTGCTTTTCCATTTGAATTCCACGAGTCCCCACTAAATGAATTCCCGCTGAGTGAATTCCCACTGAATCCCCCAATGGGGCGTCGCAGGTGAACCGATCTCCTGATATCCCAGGGCCATTTTCCCGCAAATGTCGGCGATTTTCTAGTAGGATGGGACGACTGGACCAGTTTCCCCACTGGAAAATTCGAGCCCGTTGCGAGAAGATCCCACCATCCCAGGACTCAACTTCAGAATCACGAACTCGGAAAACACAGAAAGACTGACGAAGAGAATTTGCCATGGCCAATGAACCGCGAATCTGGGATACGGAATTGCTCTATCGTCCGGATACGGATGAGCTTCGCTTCTTGCCCGAAGGCCCTCGGGCTCTCGGAGGGGAGTGGATCAGTTGGGTGGCCATCCAGCATGGGGCGGAAGCGGTCACGGGCTCCCTGAACAAGCTGAATCTCTCCACGGGCCGCAACATCTCGCATCCCCTGCGAGGACGCCCGGGATTTGCCGTTCCCACCAGTTCGGAATCGACATTCCTGGTCGGGATGGAACGCGAATTGGTGCTTTATGACACCGCCTCCGACCGCTATGAGACGCTGCATGCCGACCTGGAACAGGGAATTGAAGGGACGGTGATTAATGATGGTGAGCTGTTTTCAGGCGGCCTTGTCTTCGGTGCCAAGGACTTGAAATTTGCGGAAAAGAAGGCGGGACTCTACTACTTCCGGCAGCGAGACAAAAAGCTGTTCACCCTGCTCCAAGATCAGATCTGTTCCAACGGCAAGGTACTTCTCCGCGACGGACCCTCCTGGCGATTGCTCAATATCTGCTCGCCCTGCAAGACGGTTGTCGAGTATCGGCTGGATGTCGAGCAGGGAAGCGTGGAACCGGTCCGTACCGCGATTGATCTGACGCCAGGTTCCTCCTTTCCCGATGGCATGGTCGTCACTCCGGACAAGAAGAGCGTGATCATCGCGTTTTATAATCCCGAACCGGCACCTTTCGGCGAGGCGCGGCAGTACTCCATTGACTCGGGGGAACTTGAGGCCGTCTGGCGGACCCCTGGTTCCCCTCAGGTGACTTGCCCCCGATTGATCCCTTTTGCGGGAAAGGTGAAGCTGGTGCTGACCACGGCCGTGGAGCACATGTCGGCCGAGCGCCAAGCCGATTCCCCTCAGGCCGGTTCGCTGTTTTGGGGCGACACGTCGTTTGAGTCCGTGGAGGATGAAGTCCGATTTCCGCTGGAATAATTTCCAGCCGCCGGCGTCACTTCTCCGGGAGTTCTTTTCGCAGTCGATCCAGAAATTGCTGCAGATCCTTGGGGAGCGGAGTCGTGAAGCGAAGCGGCTTTCCAGAGCCTGGATGGAGAAACTCCAGCCGCGCGGCATGCAGGGCCAAGCGAGGGGCGCCGCTCGGATCGTCTCGTTTTCCAAACCGATCCGCGCCGTAGATCTTGTCGCCGCACAGCGGGTGGCCTGCCTCCGAGAGGTGGATCCGAATCTGATGAGTACGTCCGGTTTCGAGTCGGCATTCGAGCAGCGTGTACTTCCCGAGTTGCTCGAGGGGCGTGACATGCGTCACCGCTCGCTTTCCCACTCCCGGTTGGCCCGCGCTCCCTCGGCGTCCATCGCCCCGGTCGCGAACCAAGTGCGACTCGAAGGTCTGCGACGGGACATCGCCATGCACAATGGCGAGATAACGGCGAGTGGTGGTGTGCTGTTTGAATTGCGGAATCAACTGCCGTTCGGCCTCCACCGTGCGAGCGAACACCATCACGCCACTGGTGTCGCGGTCAATCCGATGGACCGGACGGACGCGCGGCAAATGGCGAGGGAGTGGCGAGTTTGGACGGCGATGTTGTCGATTCGGTCGTCGACCCGCTGGAGACTGCTGTCTCGGGGCCCGTCGCTGCTGGTCCTGGCGTGCAATAATGCGGGGAAGAAAGTCCTCGAGTGTCGGATTCTGCTGCCGCCGCTTGTCGTTCCACCCTTTTTCTTCCGCGTGGCGAACACTGGTCAAACCCGAGGGCTTGTCAACGACGATCAATTCTCGGTCCAGGTATAGGACGGCGACGTCGGACTCCCGAGGGAGAGGAGCTGCGGGAAAGGGAAGCACCTTCACGACGTCGGTCTGTTTCAGCCGCCGCTGTTCGTCCAGACACAGGTTGCCGTTGACCAGGATGTGCCGAGTGCGGAGGAGTTGGCGCACCTCTCCCCAACTGGGGGTTTCAGACAGCCATTGCCGCAAGGTGGCACCCAGTGTCTGATTCACCTGTTCGGGAGAGACTCGGTACAATTGGGCCGATCGTTTGGCCATCCTCCGCTAAAACTCCCGTGGCGAGCGTTACCTGCCACTACTAGAACGTGAGTATGCCAGGCAGCGAGGGTGGGCTCGACGATGTTCTGCCTCGGGTTCTGCCTGGCGTTATGCCTGGGATGAGCCGGTCATCCTAAGCCGCGCCCGCTCCACGTCAAGGAACTATCCCCCCATTCGATTGTTGCTCATTTCTGTCGCCCGTCAGCTTTCTGGGATACTATATCGACCATGTCGCTTACCTCGCTTCCCCCTGTCGTCGCGGATGGACCGCTTGATTCCGTGGTCACCGAACTTCTTGCCGGGCACGTCCAATTGCTTCCCTGGACGGTGACCGATGTCGGCTCAGACGACGTGACGGCCATCTATACCTACGGCCATCCGGTGGTCGATGGCCCGCTGATGGACCGTTTTCCTCACCTGAAGTTGATCAGCAACTATGGCGTCGGCGTGGACCACATTGATGTTTCCGCCGCGACGCGGCGAGGCATCGCGGTTGGTAATACTCCCGGCGTTTTGAACGGAGCAACGGCCGACATGGCTTGGGCCTTGCTGCTGGCAACGGCCCGCCGATTGACGGAAGGAGAACGCTACGCGCGTGGTCCCGAATTCACTCGCTATGATCCGGGATACATGTTGGGGATGGAAGTTCATGGAACGACCATTGGAATTGTCGGCATGGGGAGCATCGGCGTCGAGATCGCTCGGCGAGCCCTCGGATTTGGAATGACGATCCAATATCACAACCGCCGGCGGCGCGAGGATGCGGAGCAGTGGAATGCGACCTGGGTGGAGTTCGATCACCTTCTGGACACCTCGGACTATGTCGTGCTTAGCACGCCGCTGACCCCGGAGACGCATCACTTGATTTCGGATCGCGAATTGAAGCGGATGAAAAGGACCGCCATTCTGGTCAATGTCGCTCGTGGCCCCGTAGTGGACACGGCGGCCTTGACCGGTGCTCTGGCGAGCGGTGAGATTTACGCGGCCGGCTTGGACGTAACCGATCCCGAACCTCTTCCTCGCGACCATCCACTTCTGACCATGGAGAACGTCGTCATCGCGCCCCATCTGGGCAGTGCAACTCGGCAGACCAGACGGAGGATGGCCGAACTCTCCGTCAACAATCTGCTGCTCGGCCTCTCCGGAAAACCGCTCGAACATCAGGTCCAATGCACCGAGTGACAGGATCGTGCCATTTGTGTTTCCTCGCCGCTCCGAGCGTGATACTTCGCTGGGGGCGTCCCAGTCACCTCTCGGTGAACAGTCAACGCTAATGATCAGCGCACAAACAAAGAATTGGCCGGTCCTCAAGGGTTGACTTCTCCCTTTTCACTCTTAGTATTCTTACCGGTCCGTCGAGTGGCTGACGGGCTCTTGAGCGGCTACGTCGGCCCCCATTGCGTTCTCGAATGCGATTGGGGCATTTTTCGTGAAACGTGGCCGAGCGGGATCACGGCGACGACTTCCTGTGTTCGAGTGGACATTCCGTTCTGGGGCTTGCGGCAGTGCTCCGCGGGCGGATCGCTGCAAGTGGATGTCGACCAGGGGAAAGGTTTCTCCACAGGAAGGTGACGCGAAGCGAGAAGCCCAGGAAATGCTTCACCCGTGATCAAGGAAAGGACAAGAATCATGAAGGCGATCTCATGGTGCACGACCGCCGCGGCCATCGTACTGACTTTCGCACTGCCGGGATTCACGCGGCTCTCTGCTGACGACTTGCCGCCACCACCCGATCTGGAAGGCGTGGAGGCGGAGGCAGACGCGAACGTGGATGTCTTGCTTCGTGGCCCCGTTCACGAGGCATTTGCCGAGCAGATCAATCTGGATCCGCAACCCGGCCTGGTTGTCGACCGGCAACCACCCGACCTGATCGAGGAGATTCCACCCGAGGTCCGGCCCGAGGGAGATCATGCAACCTGGATTCCCGGATACTGGGGCTGGGAGGAAGAACGGGACGATTTCATCTGGATCAGCGGTGTATGGCGGACACCGCCCCCGGGCCACCGTTGGGTTCCCGGCTACTGGACCGAAGCCTCGGCAGGCTATCAGTGGGTTTCCGGCTTCTGGCTGTCGGCGGATGTTGGTGAAGTCGAGTATCTCCCTTATCCCCCGGAGAGCATGGAGCGTGGCCCGACGGGCGACCCTCCTTCCGAGGACCACGTCTGGGTCTCGGGAAGCTGGGTCCATGAAGAGGGCCGTTATCAGTGGCAACCGGGATATTGGACGCAAGGGCATGACAACTGGATGTGGATTCCATCCCGGTACGCTTGGACACCACGTGGTGCTGTTTTCGTGCGAGGTCGATGGGACCACCGCTTGAGCGGCCGGGGCATGTTGTTCGCGCCTGTCCATTTTCGAGGTGACGCGGCCAGCCAGACATCACTCCGCTTGACCCCCTCCACGCTCGTCAACGCTCAGCAAATGATGCTGCATATGTTCGTTCGCCCCGACCATGGACATTACTACTACGGAGATTACTACGGCGAGCAATATGCAGAGGCTGGGTTTCATCCTGTCTTCCAGTTCAACGATGGACGGCGTCAAGTAGACCCACTTTTCGGCTACTATCGCTGGTATTTCGGTCGGCAGGGAACGGACTATGCTGAACGTCTCGCGGGTTGGCATCGCTACTTTCAGCGACACGAAGATCTTCGCCCGCCGCGCACCCTGGCGGATCAAGTGGACTTTCTGACTCGTCACGAGGAGCATGCCCATGCTGCTCAGGCTGTACTGGGAAACACGGTCAGCGACGTTCTCTCTCGGCCGGATGCGTTTCCCGGCGTGATGCGTTTGGCGGACGCGCAGCGTCAATCGCTGGGACAAACCGTCTCTGATCTGACCGGGTTGGCCGGACAGAGATTGGAGGTGGAGGCGGAAGCTTCGGCCCGCGCGAGTGCGGAGGCGGGAGTCAACGGCGCGCTGGAACTCCCCGGCGCGGCTCTCCGCGTCCCCGAGGCAACGAACATCGTTCCTCGAAATCTCGCGCCGACATTGCCCGATGTGCTCCGAGACCGTGGCGGACGGACCCCGGCTGGTCAGGCCCGTGACGTCCTCCCGACTCGACCTCGAGTTCCAGATGTCCAGCGACAGGTACCTCGGGAGCTTCCGGTTCCTCGAGTTCCCCGCGTTCCAAGTGTCCCGAGTGTTCCGAGGCTTCCCGGAATTCCCTGAGCGAAGTTAGGAACTTAAGTTTCCTTCAATGACTTCCAGCTCCCTGTCTCCGCGCTGGCAAAAATTGCTTCAATCGTCCGCATGTTGGCGATGGCATCCGTGAGCGGCGTGGGGACGGGAGTGTCGTCGAGAATGGCTTGCGAGAAGAGATCGCCCTGGATCGTATATTGATCGCAAATCGGCAATTCGATCTCTTCTCGCTCCCCTTCTCGCTCGACCCAGATCAAACAGGGGCGATCGGGCGGGGCGTTGAAGGGAATTTCGATTTCAATTTTCCCTCGTTCGCCAAAGACATGAACGCGCTGGTAGGGAGCGAGTTGCGTGGAGCAAGTGAAGGTTGCGGTACCCGCTTCAAACTCCATGACGGCGGAAGCCATGTGATCCGTGTTGAATCGGGAGTCGAATTCCACGGTGCCGAAGACCCGTTGAGGTTCACTTTGGAAGAGCCATCGCGAGAGGGAAATGGGATAGCAGCCGATATCCATCAATCCTCCTCCTCCCATTTCCGACTGATTCCGGATGTCTTCCGGATTGTCGTTGAAGTAAGAGAAGAACGATTGAATGGTGCGGAGTTTTCCGATCGCCTGCTGCTCGACCAACTCCTTGGCCTTCTGCCACTGCGGATGATGCCGATACATGAAGGCTTCCATCACCTTGCACTGAGGATGTTTCTCTGCCGCTTCCAACAGCAGTTCCCCTTCCTTCGAACTTAACCCAATCGGCTTTTCGCATAAGACATGTTTCCCTGCTTCAAGGGCCTTGATCGACCAGGGAACATGCATGTGATTGGGTAGCGGGTTGTAGATGGCATCAATTTCCGGATCCGCCAGCAGTTCCTCATAGGAGCCATGGGCCTTGGGAATGAATAGCTCGTCGGCAGCCTTCTGAGCAGCTTCCTTGCTTCGCGACGCGATGGCGACCACATCCCCGATGGGGGATTTCTGCATTGCGGGGATGACCTTCTTGGTTCCGATTTTTGCCGTGCTGAGAATTCCCCAGCGAACTCGTTCGGGCATTGGTTACTTGGCCTTTCGTAAAGTAAATTCGGCAGATCGGCTTGCCGACAAGCAGATCACTGGTTTCTGGACATCAAGATGGGAACGACACTATCGATTGGGATTCATCTCAGCCTGCCGGGTCATCGGAAGCCGGAGTGGAATCATCGAACAGGGCGATGCTGGCAGTGAATCCATGGAGGAAATTCCGGCCTCCCACCGGCCCCATTTCACCCTGAGCAAACAGGCCGGCCACGGGGAGTTCGTCCCAAGTGTCATGAATGGCCGCGGCATCGTGGTGAGGCTGACTAAACAGCCGGGACCCGCGGCCATTGCAAGTGAACAGGAGTGCCCCGCCGGGACGTTGCGGACGGTGACCAGCCAAAAGTTGTCGAAGTTCGGCGTCGGCCGTCGATTCATCGCGAACATGAAACTGAATGGTCTGTCCCGTGCGAATGTAGTCGCCGATGACGATGGCACCGGCATCGGCATCCACTCCAATCACATTCCGGATGAGGAAGTCTCCCTGCGTGAACTGTTCCAGGTATTCACTGACCACGCGACCTACGTGAAGCCCCTGCTGCATGAGGATTTTATCGCGATTCGGCGAAGTATCAAAGACCTCGCGCAATCGCTCGAATGCGGGTCGTCCCCCCAATTCATAAATAATATTCCGTTCCGCTTTGGTCACCACGAAGTGATGTCCCACGGGACGACAGCCTTGAGAGACGATGCCGCGCGGCGGAGATCCCCCTTCCAGCACCACGGCCACGCCACCCTCTTGCAAACCACGCTCACCGAGAATCAATCGATTCTGCGCGGGTGCCGTCCCGCCGCTGGCCATTCCTCCCATGACCGGAACCCCTGCTCGATCTTCGTTCATTCGCTCGAGAAGATAATCGGCCGGAAATGAAAATGGTTCCCCCAACAACAACATCGAGGAAGTCTCCGACCAGGGTCCGAGCAATGGATCGGGCCATCCCAGCAGGCTTCCTCCGTCCGGCGTTGCTTGGAAGGTAAGCTGCATGGTCGTGAGCCGTGTGTTGGGTAGCCGTCCCAGCCAGAGCGAAATGGCGGGCTCGCCTTCCACTTCACAATTTCCTCCCACCACGGACTCGGCCGTGCATCCCAGGATTCGGTCGGTGCCGAGCCGACTGGATAACCGGCGAGCGATCTCGTCGGCTTGTTCCGCGAATTCCATCGACAAGAACACGAAAGCCAAGTCGGGGGTCCCGTCGAGGCGAGATTGGGCTTCGCCGCAGACGGCATCCAGCCCGACTTGCCAGTCAGTGTCAAGCGAGAGTGCCGAGGTGAATGAGCCCGAGCCGAATGCGCGATGAATGGACATGGTTCAGTTTTCAGTTTTCAGTGTTCGGTGTCTTGGGGAGTTCGGAGGCTTTGGCGAATCGTCGTGCGGTGGATGGTGGTGGGTGCTCAGTATTCGCGTCGGGTGAAGAGTACGGTTCCGAATAATATCAGGGCCAGGACGATCAGGCCGAGAATAGAACGTGCTCCCTCCAATGAAAGAGTCGCCAGTGCGGCTTGAGCTTCCTTGCCGGTCACCTCCATTTCCGGAAGGTACCGCAGCAGATGGCGAACGTAATGGGAAATCGTCATCCGCTGCGCGATTCCGGGCACATTGCTCATCAAGACTTCAAAGAAGAACGTGTAGGCCAATCCCACCAAGGCTGCTCGGCGCCACACGACTCCCAGCAAATGAAAGAGGCTCGTATAGGCTAGTGTACCCAATAAAATCGGGCCGGCGGCGGGCCACCAGGCAGAACGTCCGGCGGGGCCGGCCAGGAAGCAGAGTACCGAGTGGCTTCCAAAGGCCCAAATCAGGGAAATCGCGAGGGCGGCCGATAACTTGGCCAAGTAGATAGTGGATCGAGGAAGTGGGCTCAGCAGCACGTAGACCAACGTTTCCTCTTCGCGGTCCGCTGAAATCCCGGCGGCCCCGTAACAGAGACAATAAATCGGCAGCAGGAAGGAGACATAGACCCCCATGAGGATCTGCTCCACAAACTGAACCAGAACGCGGTCGGGATGTCGGCCCCACGCTACCACAACCAGTCCAGCAAAGCCGAGAAGCAAGAGGCAAATCCAAGACTGCCGTGAACGGGCCAAGCGCCGAAAGGAGACCTTCCATAGGCCCCAAGTCCCCCGTCCCAGTGATTTCCAAATAGCGGTTTGTTCGTGCATGAGGAAATGTCTACTCCCAGGACCGGCTCATCTTCGAGCCCCACTCGATTCAGGCGTTTGTTTCGGTCGTTTTTCTCAGGCGTTTGTTTCAGGCGTTTGTCACATGCGATCGATTCAGTCGCTCTGATTCGTCGCTCGAATCGGGCGTTCGAATTCAGGGACGCCAGGACTCTTGCATCAAATACTGAAAGATCGCTTCGGCCGACGTGTCCATTACTTGAAGACGCTCGATTTCAAAATGGTCCGTCTCCATCAGTCTCGCCAGAGTCTCGAAAAAGGGCTCGGGCTTCTCGACTTCGATCCGCAGACTACCGGACTCTTCCAGTCGGATGGCCAGGACGCATTCGGATTCCAACAGTCTTTGAGCAAACACGCGAGCAGGAGTCACCATCAGTCGGACTTGCAGCGGATGCTGGCTCAAAGTGCCGCGGACTTCGGCGAGCGTCCCCGCTGCCAGAATTCGTCCTCGGCAGATGAACAGCACGCGGTCGGCCAGTTGTTCCATCTCTTCCAAAATATGACTGGAAACCAGAACTCCTTTTCCCTCATCCGCCAATCGGCGGAACGCGGCCGACAACTCAATGCGACCGGCCGGATCAATTCCATTGAGTGGTTCGTCCAGCACGACGATATCCGGATCATGGATCAGGGCCTGAGCCAGCTTGATTCGCTGCCGCATCCCTTTCGAGTAGCCGGCAAGGGGACGGTCTGCCCGCTCGCGCATTCCGACCTGAGTCAGAATGGCGTCCGTCTTGGCTTCCCTTTCCTCGCGCGACATTCCATGCAGCCCCGCCATCGTCTCGACAAACCGTCGCCCGGACATCTCTTCATAAAAATTATCCGAATCGGGACAATAACCGACATGACGCTTCGCGGCGGCCGACCAGGCGTGATGTCCCGCTACCGTGACCGTTCCCAAACTCGGGCGAAGCTGGCCCGTTACCAGCTTGATCAGACTGCTCTTGCCGGCGCCATTCGGACCAATCAAGCCCGTGACGCCCGGGGTCAGTTGCAAGGAGACATTGTTCAAGGCAATGACCGCGCCATACCACTTGGATACCTGGGATATCCTCGCCAGTGGTGGAGCCTCCAGCGGACTGTCGGTTGCGGTTCGGTTCATGTTACCACTCGGACTGCACGAATTCGGGCAATGCTGACCAGCAGTGCCGCGAGACAAACTCCTGACACGATAATCATGGCGGGGATCAACATCTGCTGGTCCTGTTCGCGAGACAGGCCTCCAAAGCACCAGGTGCCGAGCAGGCGGATGTTCCGCCACAAGTTCAAGAGATACCAACGCCGATCATCGTGGATCTCCCGCAGCAGGGCTCCCACCACGGGAAGAAATAAGAACAGACCTGCCCACGCCATGAGCAGGGGAACCGTTCGTTGCAGCCAGGCAGCGAGGGCGAAAAGCACCAGGCTGAGAGAAATCCCCATGCAGAGCCCATAGCCCAGAATGCCGAACACAATCGACCAGTTATCCCAGAAATAATCAAAGGACTTGGTGAGAAGTCCATATTGGACGAACAATATCAGTGCCGGGAGGGTCGTGATCAGCCCAACGAGCGTGAGACTGGCCAGCAGCTTGCCGGTCAGGTAATGCCGACGTCCAAGTCGGCGTGACAAGTAATAGACCAACCCACCATGGCGGAAGTCGTTGCCCACCAGCATTTCCCCCGCCAGCCCCAAGAGCAGCATGGTGACGGTTCCTTGCGCGAACATGAAGTCGCGATAAGTCCGGCCCTCGCCGCTCACTGAATCCAGAATGCGATCGACGAACCGAGCGATAGCGGGGTTCTGGGCACTCAGCTCGGCCTTCAGATAAATCGTCGCGAACAGGAACAGAAAATTGATCATTCCCAAGGCCAGCAGAAACCAGAAGAGTCGCCTGCGGAGAACCAGCATCAGGCCCGTGCGGGCAATGGGCCAGACCGTGCGCCAAGGTGCTTGGTAGGATCTCTCCATGGAAGCCGGCAGCGAGATGGCCGTTGACGCGGCCGATCGTCGTTCCTCCTTGGTGTTCATGCACTGCTCCCCATCGGTATCTCCGTGGAACGACTCGCGGGCGAGCCCGTCATTCATGGTTTTCGCCCCCGTTTCGGCCCCGGGGGCTGCTGGATGATACGCTGGTAAACTGCCGCCAGGTCTTCTTCTTCCGGTTCCAAATGGACCAAAGTAAGTCCTGCTTGCCGAGCGGCCTGGAAAAAGTTGCGATTCGTCCAGTCTTCCCCCACGGTTGCCCGTCCCTCCCCTTGGCTCGGATTCAATTCCAATTCGGCTCCCAGCTCTTCCAGACGCCGCTGAAATGGTTCTGCTCGCTCGGCTACTCCTTCCCAGCGAAAACGATAGACCCGTTGTTGACTCGTCCGCAAATCATTCAGCCGTCCAAACCCAGCCAGGCTTCCACGGTCCAGGATCATCGCCATGTGACAAATCCGTTCAATGTCGCCCAACAAGTGACTGGAGAGCAGCATGGAACGGCCCGGTCGAGCCGACAAGGTTCGGAGGACCTCCAGCATGGCCGCTCGGCCATCGGAATCGAGTCCCGAGGTCGGTTCATCCAGAATCAAAAACTGCGGGTCATGTACCAAGGCCGCAGCCAGTTTCAGTCGCTGTTTCATGCCCGTGGCGTACTGTTCCAGTGGACGATAGCGGGCTTCCTCGAGTCCGAGATAGGACAGAACCTCGTGGGCGCGTCGCTGGGCATCGCGGCGCTGCATGCCACACAACTCGCCCGCCAAGGCCACATACTCGATTCCCTTCAATCCCGGCAAGAAAGCGGCCCGCTCAGGCATGTACCCAATTCGCCCGCGCAAGGCGAGATTCCCGCCCCGCACCGGTTGCCCCAGTACGTTGGCGGTTCCCATGGAGGGCTGAATCAGACCCAAGAGAATCTGCATGAGTGTCGACTTGCCGGCGCCATTCTGGCCGATGAGCCCGATGGAACCCGTGGGGACGCTCAGCGAAAGCGCATGCAGTGCCCGCACGTTTCCATACTGGTGCGTGACGTCGGTCAATTGAAACAGGGGAGTTGAATCGTCCGGCATGTCAGATCAGCATTCTCAAAAAAATCGGGTCTCCCTTCCTGGATGCCCACGCCCAGTTCAGCTCAGATCACACAGGCAAACGTTGGCAAGACCAACGAGGTTCTAAGGAGCTGACGGGCGAGCGACTATCTGGACCCAAGCAGGGTCGGGGCCGACATCGAAGGATTCCAGTGGGACCAACTTTCCCGAGTCCGAGTCGATCCGATAGGTGGCCAGCCGACCATTCCCTTGGCCGGCCGAGATAAGAAACCGACCATTGGGATGGATGTTGAACGAACGGGGTGTCTGCTCGGTGGAAAAAGTCCCCAGTGGATTCAACCGGCCCGACTCCAAGTCAATCGCATAGCCGGCCAGGCTGTCGTGTCCACGATTGGAGGCGTAGAGGAATCGGCCGCAGGGAGTGATCTCAATGTCCGCGCAGGTATTGCTCGCTCGATCAGGATACGCGTCAGGAAGCGTGCTGATGCTTTGGAAAGACTCGAGCCGACCGGTCTCCGAGTTCAGTCGATAGGCCGTTACCGAACTGTTCTTTTCGTTGACGAAATAGACGACCGAGAGTGTGGGATGGAAGAAAAAGTGACGGGGTCCGGCCCCTTCCTCCGTGGTCACGCGAGCAGGCTCATTCGGCTGCAGTAGCCCCCGTTCTCCATCGAAGTGAAACTGACCAATGCTGTCCGAACCGGTATGAGGGATGTAGCCGAAGCGGCCGGAAGGGTCGAGCATGATGGAGTGGGGATTCTGTTGTGTCTCCAAGACCTGCGTGGCCGTTTCCATCAGCCCGCCGTTGTCACCCAGCGGGTAGATTGCGGCCAAATGGCCGTTGTAGGAGGAGAGGAGCAAGTGTCGATCGGAGGGAGCGAGAAACAGGTAGACGGGATTCTCGGCAACGGGAGAGGTCGCCTGCAAAGTCAACCGACCTGATCTCTCGTCGATTTGAAGTTGACTGACGCTCTTCAGAGAGCGGATGGCGACATAGAGCCGCCGCTTATCCTCACTGACCACTTGGGCGCCGGGCGTCCCGGGCAGGTCCAGCGTGGCCTGTCGCGTCATCCGACCCGATTCGGGATCCAAGTGGTAGTGGACAAGCTGCCGAGCATTTCCCAATGAAACGTAAACATGATCCATCGCGTCCTCCGCTGATTTCGCTGATTTCGCTGATTCCACTGAGTTCGCTGATCCTTCGGGTGAGCTCCCGGCGGATGCCGGAGCCTGACTCCATGCCTCGCAGGCGACTCCGGCCAGTAGGATTCCCAGCACCCCGCCGAAAAACCTGCCAGGCATCCGGGGAGACATCCGGGGAGACATCCAGAAAAACATCCGAGTAAGCACCGGCGTAAGCATTCCCGCGATTACTCTTCCAAATCCCGCACCGAGATGGACGGTCGGGTAGTCACCAGTTTTCGAGAATCGCAACCGACGGGTGAGAAATCGGATGAGACGAGCGGGAGACCCGATCGCCTCCCGGTCGGCTCCTGCGGGGTGAACGCTCGCTTGTTGTCGTTTCAACGGATCGCCACTCGGTATCGCCATGACATCACACCATTTGCCGCTGGAGTGAGAACTTATGCAGTTCTTTCGAATTACTTGCCGCCGCTATTTCCCCCAGCCTAGCTTCTGAGCCGGGTTCTGTCAGCGCGGCTCGGGGCGAGTTAGAATCGCGGTCCTGGGAGTAGTCCCGAGATTCCTGAACTTTCCATCGCGGAGGAGCTTCGCCATGCGTGGACACCGATCGGCTTTCTGGGGAATTGTCGTTGCGGGATGGGTCTCGATATGGGCAGTCGGTCTCGCAGTGCCGGCGGCGATGGCCGAGTCGTTTCGGGCTGGAGCGGCGACCAGCAATATCACGCCACCGCTCGGGGGTGGAATTGTCGGAGGGTTCCTCCCGATTCCCGCCACGTATGTCCACGATGAACTTCATGCTCGCTGCCTGGTGCTGGATGACGGAGAAACGCGACTGGCTCTGGTGGTGTGTGACCTGTTGGGCATCCACCGAGCTGTCAGTGATGAAGCGCGTCGCCTGATTGAATCCCAAGTCGGCATTCCCCGCGAGCAGGTGCTGATCAGTGCCACTCATACGCACTCGGCCTGTAGTGCCTTGGGAACTTCTCGCTACAAGATTGACGTGGAACTGGACGACTATCAGAAATTTGTTGCTCGACGCATCGCGGATGGCGTCCAGAGGGCAGCCCACGACCTGCGGCCGGCCGAAATGGCTTTCGGAACCGTGGAAGCTCCCGAGCATGTCTTCAATCGCCGCTGGTACCTTCGGCCCGGCACCATGCCGGAGAATCCTTTCGGATCCGTAAATGACCAGGTAAAAATGAATCCAGGACGCGGAAGCGAGAACCTCGTCGAACCGGCGGGCCCCACCGATCCGACGGTGTCGTTCCTGGTCTTCCGGGAACCCGATGGAGCGCCGATCTCTTTATTCGCTGCGTACTCCCTGCACTACGTTGGCGGAGTTGGTCCGGGACATATCTCGGCCGACTACTTCGGCATGTTCTGCCGCGAGCTGACTCGACTCCTGGAGGTTGAACATCAGCATCCCCCCTTCGTACCGATGCTGGCGAATGGGACCAGCGGCGATATCAACAACATCAACTTCCGGGAGTCTGGCGCGCGTCGAGCCCCCTACGAACAGATGCGCAATGTGGCTCATGACGTAGCCGGCAAGGTCCATCAAGCACTGGATGAACTCGAATACCAGCAGGATGTCACCTTGGCAGCCAAGTACCGCGAACCGAAAATCGCCCCCCGGGAAGTGACCGCCGAAATGCTCGAGTGGGCCCAGGAAACACGCGACCGGGAAGATCCCGAGACGGGGCGAGCGAACCTGCCGAAGATCTACGCGGACCGCGTACTGGCCATGGCGGAATATCCCGACCCGATCGCGATACCACTCCAGTTTCTGCGAATTGGTCCCGTCGGTATCGGAACCATGCCGTGCGAAGTCTTCGCGGAAATCGGATTGGAGTTCAAGGATCGATCACCCGTTCAGCCCGCCTTTCTGGTCTCGCTGAATCACGGATACTTCGGCTACCTTCCCCCCCCACGCCAGCATCGCCTGGGAGGCTATGAAACGTGGCTGGGGACCAATCGACTGCAACCCGAGGCCTCGGTGATCATGCTGGACCAGCTGATCGAGATGGCCGAAGAAGCTCGATAGATCACGACCTCCCACCGGAGATCCGGAGTGGCTGGAACGTGGCGATCACCCGATGTCAAGTTGCCGGAACGTCCGCTTCCGGCAACATTTGTTCCAGACAAGTCGGACCGGCGGCGAGCCCGGAAGTTATTCCGGGCGGTCATCGATTCCGGGAGAATCGGTGCCGCTCTTGGCATGCAGTCGCACCTCTTCGGGTGAGTTGGCGCTGAGTATTTCGTGTGCTCGCGCCACTTCATCCGGAGGCCCTTCGACCACTATCAGCACCGCACCATCGGTCACCTTCTGCTGGTACCTTTCCACATTCTCGGGCTCCACGCCCCATCCGGACATGGCCCCCAAGAATCCACCGACGATTCCGCCGGTCATTCCCATCGCCAAGGGGCCCGCGATGACCAGAGGACCGACTCCCGGCACCATGAGCAAGGGAGCCCCCAGCAGCATGCCGATAAGGCCGCCCACACCGGCCCCCTTCGCTGCCTTCTCCGCCCCCTTGTCACCGTACTCGAGCATTTCCTCGTTTTCGACCTGCTTCTCCACACTGCTCGTCACCAGGGAGACTTGCTTATCGGAATAATTCTCCTGCTCCAAGGCTTCCAAGGCGGGTCGAGCTGCATCGAGAGCGCTGAAGATGCCTACCACACATTGCTGAGCCATAACGTATCCCTGCAAAAGGAGGTGATGGATAGTTT
>JBJHCD010000006.1:0-21590 GCA_050485845.1 Pirellulaceae bacterium
CTGCGGGGGGGCCTGATCCTCGGGGCCGCTCTCCCACCCGTTCAATGGTCTTGGCTGGCCTGGATCGCCCCGGTTCCCTGGCTGGTCTTGATCACTCGGCCCACGCTTTCAGGCACCCGGCCTTACCTCTTGCTTTGGGTAGCCTCAAGCGTTCACTGGCTCGCCGTTCTCCAAGGCATTCGGCTTCCCTACTGGGCCCTTTATTTTGGCTGGGCCACCCTGTCGCTCTATCTGGCCATTTATCTCCCCCTTTTCATCGGGATCACACGAGTGGCCGTCCGGCAGGCCAAATGGCCGCTCTGGTTGGCGAGCCCCGTGGTCTGGGTCGGACTCGAATACGCTCGGGGTTACGTGGCGACGGGATTCTCCGGCGCCCTGCTGGGGCACACCCTGGTGAATTGGATTCCCCTGATTCAGATTTCGGACTTGGCGGGGGCTTACGGCGTTAGCTTTCTCGTCATGCTGGTTGCCGCTGCCGGAGTCGACTCGGTGCAGCGAATTCGCGCGGGCCAACGCCATGGGGCTCCGCTGCTGGCGGCTGCCGTCTCCCTGGCCCTCACCTGTGGCTACGGAGAATGGCGACGGCAACAGTCGTTGACGCTAGCGTCATCTGCTCAAGACACTCCGGTTCGCGTGGCCCTCCTTCAAGGGACGTTCGACACGGTCTTTGAATACAATCCTCGGAGGAACGAGGAGGTATTCGAGCAATACTTGCGGTTGGCGATTTCGGCCGCGCGAGAGAACCCGGAACTCGACTTAATCATCTGGCCCGAGTCGACTTTCACGGAGAACAATCCGCACTGGGTCCTCTCGCGGCAGCTTGCCATCCCGGCCGACCTGGGAGGAAGGTCGGCGAGCGAGTATGAACAGCTGGTGCGGCGCCGAGCGGAATTGTTTGCCGAGAAGGCGAGTTACGTGGCCGACTTGCTTCATCCCGAGGGGAGAGAGCGACGTGTCCATCAGATGGTCGGGACGGAAACGGTGGATCTGACGGGTGAGACGCCGCGGCGTTACAATTCCGCCCTGTTTCTCGATCCGACGGGAGAGGTAGTGGGGCGGTATGACAAGATCCACCGCGTGATGTTCGGCGAGTATATCCCGCTGGGGGACTGGTTCCCCTGGATCTACGATTTCTCTCCCATGGGAGGGGGGCTGACCTCCGGAAGTGGTCCGGTGGCGATGCAAGTGGCGGGACTGCGGTTCGTCCCTTCAATCTGTTTTGAGAGTTTCGTGCCGCACTTCGTTCGCTGGCAACTTCGCCGCTTGGAGGCGGACCAGCAACCTCCGGACATTCTGGTCAACTTGACTCATGACGGCTGGTTCTGGGGTTCGAGCATACTCGACTTGCATTTGACCTGTGCCATTTTCCGAGCGGTGGAGCATCGACGGCCGATGTTGGCCGCGGCGAATCCCGGGCTGACGGCTTGGGTGGACAGCGATGGCCGCGTGCGTCGGGGGTTGGAGCGGCACCAGGAATCGTATGTCCTTGCGGAAGTGAACCGGGAGAATCGATGGAGTCTCTACCGTTGGTGGGGCGATCTCCCGGTGGCAGTCTGTCTGGTGCTGTGCGGCATTTGGTCTTTCCAGGGAGTTCGCAGGCGTTTTACCGGACCCTCACAATCCGAGCCATCCTCGCAGTCGCTCCCGATTTAGCAGAAGGCATGGGAAGTTTATTACGAAAAGCTTCCCTCATGGGAAATCAGGAAGTAGGATCAGGTAAGGCGGAGGATGGTCTGCAATTGCTGGGCACTCTGCAATTGTTGGGGATCACCTCCCATCTGCCCTATTTTTCCAAATTTAATTGGCAAGGGGTGGAAGCCGAATTATACTGACGGAACAATTCTGCTTGTCTCGGGTCGTCCTGCATCTGGCGAACGACTTGCTAATCACCAGAAGAAGGGTATCGCGCGGTGACACTCATCGGCAAAATCCTGATCGTCTTGACTTTGGTCATGAGCATCCTGTTTTCCGCCCTCTCGGTCGTGGTCTTCGCCACGCACCGGAACTGGCGTGACGAGACTGCGCGACTACAAAGTCAAGTGACGGCCCTCGAAGCTTCCAATCGACGGCTTCAGGAAGAAATGGAGCAGTCTCGAGTCCGATTGGCTCAGGAACAGGCGGCTCGGAAGTACGAAGTGGCGACCCTGACCGTTCAGGTGGCTCAGGCGACCGACCAATTGCGGCAAAGCGAGGCGTTGCTGGCGACCGAGCAGAGCAATCACGGACAGTTGCAGCAGGCCAACAGCACCGCTGTCAGCGAACTGGCTCGACTGACCAATGAAGTGGGAACTTTGAGGTCGGAAGTACGGGACAACCGCCAAGCTCGAGACGAACGTCATCAGGAAGTGGTGCGGCTCACTGACGAGCTGAATACGCTGGAAGGGACTCGAGCGAACCAAGAGGCCCGCTACATGCAGCTTGCCGAGGACAACGCTCGGTTCCGCCGAGTCATGGATGCATTCGAGCTTGATCCGGATAGCTCGACCTTGGCGATGATTCCTCCGAAGGTAAGTGGTCTGGTGGTTGCCGTGGCGGACAACAATCTGGTGGAGATTTCCATCGGCAAGGACGATGGATTGAAGGAGAATCATCAGTTGGACGTGTACCGAGGCGGAACCTACTTGGGGCGCGTGGTGGTCCGGCGAACGATGCCGGATAGTGCGGTGACGCAGATTATGCCCGAATTCCGCAAGGGAATGATTCGCAAGGGGGACCGAGTCGAATCGCGAATGGGCGTCGCCTCGTTCCGGGGACTGGAAGCCATCAAGTTCGAACAGGAATGATCTCCCGTGGCCCGACAAGATTCAACAGCCAAGACGTCCAGGAAGCGACCCTACGATGTGTACACGGTAATGTTGTACATCTCGTTCATCGCCCTGTTGACCGCCAGTCTGCTTCTCTACTCGGAATTGAACAGTTACGGTTCGTTCCCCTGGTTCCGCCCTGCCTCCTAGGATGACTGGGTGGTCGGGACGCTTGGCTTCTCGCTCGGTCGCCGCGGAAAGACGAACCGAGTGAGCTGTCAGACAGGGTTGCCAGGCGGCAAAGTTGCTAGCCGGACAGGGTTGCCAGGCGGACAGGGTTGCCAGGCGGACAGGGTTGCCAGGCGGCAAAGTTGCTAGCCGAGCGTGGGTTCGGCGCGGTAAGATATCGGGAACCTTCAACTTCTCGACGTCCCCAGGTTGTGATCCTGAGTGGTGCTTGCCGTGGCCAGTTCTTCCGACCAATCTTGGTATCTCCGCTGTCCCCTTTGCCGCTCGACGGTCGAGGTCACGGCCGATCAGGTCGGGACCACGGTCCGTTGCGACGATTGCCACTCTCCCATTCCCGTGTCGGCGCCGGGCGAGCCCTCCCAGCAGCGCGAGCGAGAGAGGAGGAGGGGTGGGGCGGTTCGAGCCCGGCCCCGATCCTCGGCACCTTCGACTCCCACGAATCCTTCGAATCCTTCGACTTCCCTGACTCCTTCAACACCGTCGGCACCCCCAGGAAAAACTCCTTCAGCGGGGAAAGCGATCGGTGGGCGGAACAGCGACAATGTGGATGCGGAGGATCTGGTTGGTGAGTTTCGGCTGAGCGATGCCGTGGTCACCCCCCGCTACATCCCATCTCCCGCCGACGGAGTGGACTCGATTGAGCTGTATGGAGACCGGCCGGAAGGATTTCCAGTGGCGGGACAAGCGTCAGCGGAGGGGGCACCGAATTCTCCCGATGGGACCTCTCGCGGCGTTCCGGCCACGAGTCGTCCGGTGGAAGAGACCGTTGGTGTTCAGTGTCCCCTTTGTCACACTCGGCTCCACGTGGCGGCTCGAAAAATGGGCCGCACGGTGCGGTGTCCGGATTGTCACCATCAGTTTCCCGCCAAACCTCATCGAGTGGTGAAGTCCCGGCCCGCTCCCACTTCCCCGGCGACCGAAAGTGGGGACGAGGACGAGTACCGCTTGGGTGACGAGTGTCAGCTGCCCAAGTACCAGCCGTTGACTCGCGGCGAGATTTCTCGGGCCCAGCTGGACTCGGTCGACCGGCGGGGAAAGCGGGAGGAATCGCGAGCGTCGGCGGAGGTTCGGCCAGTAACGGGCAAACCGGCCTCCGAGCCGGAGCGGATCAAGATCATCTGCCCATTTTGCGACACGCGACTATGGGTCCAACCGACCGACGTCGGCAGCGTGACCACCTGTGGTGACTGCGGCAATCGGGTGAAGGTCAAACTGCCTCCCACTCGGCGCCGTTCCCGTGGTCCCACGGAGCTTGCGCCGGACGAGGAGTCCGAGCCGATACGAGTTCAGGAAGTCCCTGGCGAGGAAGCGCGTAGTCGAGCCGATTGGGAGGAGGCTCGCCGGTTGTTCGAGCAGGAGCGTCAGCGAGAGTCCGAGCGAGTGGCGAAGGCGAAAGCTCGGGAGCGGAGCCGATCAACGTATTGGCAGCAGCTGACCGCGTTTCTTTGGGAGCCGGAGGTAGCCACCCGCCTGCTGTTGCTCAGCATCCTCTTCGGAGCCACTTCGGTTTTGGGAGCGGGGATCGCCAGGATGGCTGCCAGTGAGGACGCGGCCCAATGGGCCTTTACGATTCCGCTCTCACTTTTTCTCTCTTTCGCGACGTTCATCACGTGGATTTACGGGGCGAGTGTGATGCTGACGGTCCTCCAGGACACGGCCGAGGACTATCCGGTCATCGAGAGTTGGTCCCATGAGGTGGTGGAGTGGTTCTATCAGGCGCTACAGATTTTTGTTGCCGTGGTGGCGGCCGGTGTGCTGGCCAGCGTCGTGATTCTGGCACTTTCCTCGCTCCCCCTGCCATCGTGGCTCCTCGGGATCGCCATGCTGACGTTCTATTTTCTCCTGTTCCCCGTGGTGTTGCTCTCGATACTGGAGGGGGAGCATCTGCTCTGCCTCCTCAGTCCGGCCATTCTCAGTTCGGTCGTCCATGGCTTTTCCACTTGGCTTCGATTCCACGCGGTCGGATTTGGGTTGATCTTCGCGGGGATGGTCTTGGAAGCGGGGACCTATTTCGGCGGAACCTGGGTGGCCCTACTGGTGGCTCCTTTCATGGTCCTGCTGGGACTTCTTTACGCTCGAGCCCTCGGCCTATTGGCTGGACGCTGCAGCTCCATCATGGGGGAACTGGCCCTGGCGGCCGAGTCATCGGCGAAGGGGGTCGAATGAGATCGGGCCGTCTTTCAACTTTGGGCCCGAAACCTTTGTTGCCGAATAACTTAGGGCTCGGCCGTTTTCCGGTCCCCCGTTGAGGACTTGGCTAGAAAACGGTACATTATCCGGTTTGTGCTCGGGCTTGTAACCGGGCGTCGTCCCGAGCCCACGTTCCGTCGGAGGGCGTTGCATCGGAGGGTAACTTCCGATTGCGCGACCTCACGAGGCGTGGCTTCTCGATTTTGCGACTACCTGACAATTTTCGTGGGCTCCCTGTTTCTGTGAAAGGACTCGGACTTGTCGACCGACTCGAATCAGCCTGAGGACTGGGAGGACGCGCCTGAAACCGGCGCGACTTCGGATGAGGGAGCCCATCGAGAGCAGGAGTTGGGCTCATCGGAACCGGAAGAAGGTCAGAGGGGCGAATTGGCCGCCGACTTGGCTGATGGATCGGCGGGAGGAGGAGGGCTGACCGGAGACGGCGGGGGCAATGGATTCGGCCCAGGGGACGAGGGATCTGGAGGTGGTGGATTCGATGGTGGCGGTGGGGGGCGTCAAGTCGACCAGGCCATTGAGGACGAGCTGAAAGACAGCTATCTGACATACGCGATGAGCGTCATCGTGAGCCGGGCCTTGCCGGACGTTCGCGATGGGCTGAAGCCGTCACAGCGCCGCATCCTGGTGGCGATGAACGACCTGAACTTGGGGCCCACGGCGGGGCGCGTCAAGTGTGCGAAGATCTCGGGCGACACCAGCGGTAACTATCATCCTCACGGCGAAGGAGTGATTTATCCGACTTTGGTGCGGATGGCGCAGGAGTGGAACATGCGCCATGTTCTGATTGACAAGCAGGGGAACTTCGGTTCGGTCGCCGGCTTACCGCCGGCCGCCATGCGATACACGGAAGCTCGGATGTCCCCCATCGCCGCCCTGCTTTTGGAAGATCTCAAGCTGGACACGGTCGACTATACGCCGACCTACGACGAACGGAATTTGGAGCCGACCGTCCTTCCGTCGAAGTTCCCCAATCTACTGGTCAATGGAGCCATGGGGATCGCCGTCGGCATGGCGACCTCGATTCCCCCTCACAACCTCCGCGAGATTTGCGACGCGTTGGTCCGAGTGATCGATGAGCCAGAGGTTTCGATTTCCGAACTGCTGACCATCGTGCAGGGCCCCGACTTTCCAACCGGGGGAATCATTGGAGGTCGTAGCGGCATCATTCGCAGCTACCACACGGGACGGGGAACCATCGTCCTGCGGGCTCGAGCCCGCATTGAGACCAATGCCAAGGGTCGGTCGAGGATCATTGTCAGCGAGATCCCGTACCAGCAATTCCGCGATCGCGTGGTCGAACGGATTGCGGCCTTGGTGCATGAAGGGCGCATTAAGGGGATCAGCGAGATCCGGGATGAAAGCGACCTGAAGGAACCGGTCCGGTTGGTAATTGAGATCAAGCGGGATGCCGATGCCGATGTGGTCCTGAACCAGCTTTACCAGTTCTCGTCCCTGCAAGACACCTTCTCGGTCATTCTGCTGGCCCTGGTGGATGGGAAACCTCGGGAGCTGAATTTCAAGGAACTGCTTCAGGAGTTCATCCGCCACCGCATTCAGGTCATTCGCCGCCGCACGCAGTTCCTGCTGAATCGCGCTCGACGGCGGAAGCACACGGTGGAAGGTCAGCTTTTGGCATTGGCCAACATCGACGAGATCATTCGTCTGATTCGCCAGTCTCGTACCCAGGCCGAGGCCAAGGTGGCCTTAATGGGGGTCGAGTGTCCCGCGGCGATGATGCAGCGGGCCTTGGGAGAAACCGGCTTCGCGGTCTTCCAGGAGGAGCGTGGGGTCGCGGATTCCTACCGGTTAACGTCGGTCCAGGCCGAGGCGATCATCCGCATGACGCTCGGCCAATTGGTCAATCTGGAACAGGAGCGGCTTAGCGGAGAGTTTCACAAACTGCTGGAGGAGATCACCGAGTACCTCCGGATTCTGTCGGACCAGAAAAACATCCTGCAGATCATCCGCGACGACTTATTGGAAATTCGCCGCAAGTTCGGCGAGGACCGCCGCACCGAGATCAGCTCCGAGGAACTCGGCAACATCGACCTGGAAGATCTGATCACCGAAGAGACCATGGTGGTAACGATCAGCCATCAGGGTTATATCAAGCGAGTCTCGAGCAGCACATATCGAGCCCAGCGCCGCGGCGGCAAGGGGATGAAGGGGGCAAGCGCGGACGAGGAAGATCCGATTCGCCATCTTTACGTCGCCTCGACGCATGCCTACTTGCTGTTCTTCACCAACAAGGGTCGAGTTCATTGGCTGAAGGTTTACGACATTCCGCAGTTGAGTCGCGAAAGTCGGGGGCGAGCCATCGTCAATTTGCTGAACCTGGAAGAAGGGGAGCGGATTGCCGATTGTCGAGCGGTCCGTGATTTCGACCTTCCCGATCACTTCCTGATCATGGCGACTCGGAAGGGACTGGTAAAGAAAACTCCACTCCAGGCTTACAGCCGTCCCAAAAAGGGAGGCATCATTGCGATCAAGTTGCGCGAGGACGACGAACTGGTGGATATCGCCGTCATCAAGCCAAACGATGAAGTCGTCCTGGCAACCGCCAAGGGGATGGCAATCCGCTTCAGCGAGTCGGATGCTCGGCCCATGGGGCGCAATACGTCCGGGGTCAAGGGAATCAGCCTTCAATCCGGGGATGAATTGGTCAGCATGGTGGTCGCCGAACCCGAGGCAACTCTCCTGACCGTCTGCGAACATGGATATGGAAAGCGAACTTATTTCGGTTCGGGGACGGCCGCCAACGGCGATGAGGAAGGTGACGAAGACAGCTCGTCGTCCACCCGTTATCGCACGCAGCGGCGAGGAGGGAAGGGACTACGGGACATCAAGACCACGGCCCGGAACGGCCGCGTCATCGGCGCGATTCGCGTGTCGGATCACGACGAAATCCTGATGATGACCGCTCGGGGCAAGATCCAGCGGATTCGCGTGGCCGAGATCAATACGATCGGCAGAAACACGCAAGGCGTGCGGATCATGAGTCTCATGGAAGGAGACACCCTGGTCGCCGTGGTCCACGTTCCACCGGAAGATGACGAGGTTTCGGCGGCCATCGAACAAGCAGTCAGCGAGCCACCCAGTCTTCCCCAACCGCTCAAGACCGACGCTTCCGGCGATCCGGATGATCAGGATGAGGTAGTGGGCTCCGGAGACGAAGGGGACGACCTGGAAGCTGGAGCGGAAGACCAACCGCTTGGCGAGTCGGAGGAGGAGACCCCGGACGCGGACGCCGATGGGGACGCCGACGAGAATCTGGACGAAAACCGGGACGGGTAGAGTGGAAGGATATCGGTTTCACGTTTCAGTCCATCCGCTTCCGGCAAAGTCGGAATATGATCCTCCCAGGGAGATCCGCGGAGCGACGGCTCGGCCGCTCCGCGTCTCTCCCGAGAATCTGCAAGTTCCCTTGGCGATCAGCTTTGAGGAGGCGGCGGAGCGGCTGGAGCAACTCCCCCGAATGTTCCTCGAGCCCGATGGATCGTTTGTCTGGGTCGCGACCTCCTCGGATGGATCGGCCGATTGGAAATGGCAAGTCGATGGAGTGCTTTATGATCGGAACCAACGGCTGATGTTCGTCGACTTGAAGGGAGAATGCCCCGAAGTGGCCTGGACAGTCCTGCTGGATGCGCTGGGAGCCGACCGAACGCCCCTGATGTTCCAACTGGCGCGGGAAGCCCTTTTTCTCGACGAACCGACTCTGCGGCAAGTTTGTCGCATTCCGCCGAAATCCTGACAGTGGCGGCCGCTTGCCGGCGGGGCGAGCGAGCCGTTTCGTCCCTTTCCTTTTTCCTCTTTCCTCTTTCCTCTTACCTCTTACCTCTTACCTCTTACCTCTTACCTCTTACCTCTTACCTCTTACCTCTTACCTCTTACCTCTTTCCCCTCGCCATCCTCCCAAAGCCGTTCCCCGGAACATTCGAGAAATCTCCCCAAAGCACCCCGACGAATGAGGGGCCCTGGACGGCCGGATCGGCCAATCCTTGTCGCATGCCGGGGTTCACGTGGTACACTTGTGAGAGCGTAAGGTTGCTCGAACCGAACAGGGCTTGGCTGGTGGAGCCTCTTTTCCCTGGTCTTTTTTGCACTCTTTCCGTGCATTTTGACGGATTTGGGCCATTCATTCGACTGCTTTGAACGACTTGTGAACATCTTTCGAACGAGAAGGAGCGAACAGCATGAAGGTTCGTGCTTTGGTAACGCTTGGGCTTTGGATCGCATCGAGTGCCGCGGTGGCTCAGGAACTTCCCCCTCCTGGTGGAGCGGAACGGATCAAGTTGGAATCGGTACAGGAGAAGGCGAGTTACGGGTTCGGTTTTCAGATCGGCCGAACGCTGGGTAGACAAGGAATGGAACTGACCTTTCAAAACCTGGTTCAAGGGCTACGGGACGGTTTGGCAGGCAATCAACCTCCGATCCAAGACCAGGAATTGTTTTCCGCCATGCAGGAACATCAGCGTGAAATGGTCACTCGGCTGGCCATGCGGAACAAGGAGCAGGGAGAGGCCTTCCTCCAGGCCAACCAGGAGAAAGAGGGAGTCGTCACGCTGGAAAGCGGCCTGCAATACCAAGTGCTCGAGCAAGGTGACGGCCCCACTCCTCGAGCATCGGATCGCGTCCGGACCCATTATCACGGGACATTGGTCGACGGAACCGTGTTTGATAGTTCCGTCGAAGCCGGCGAGCCGGTTAGCTTCGGCGTCAATGAAGTGATTCCGGGCTGGACGGAAGCTCTGCAGCGGATGAAGGTCGGAGATAAGTGGCGGATCTTTGTCCCCTCGGAACTCGGTTATGGCCCTCAGGGTGCCGGTGCGGATATCGGCCCGAATAGCGTGCTGATCTTTGACATCGAACTGCTGGCCATTGAGCAGTAGGGGACCGGTGTGTACCGAAATCCGGTTCCACGCCCGCCTCGGTGAAGATGGCTGAAGACTTTCGCAGTGTTCGCAGTGTTCGCAGTGTTCGCGATGTTTCGTGGTGTACTCGGGAGAAAACGGATGATGGGGCGTTGCTGGTGGTTTGGTGCCGTGTTGGGCTTGCTGGTCCCCTGGGGGGCATTGGCCGACGAGGTGGATGAGCGGCCTCTTCGGGTGCAAGCGACGCGTGTCTTTCCCGATGCGGGCATCCAGCGTCCGATCGTGGTTACCCATGCCGGCGATGGGACGGATCGGTTGTTCGTCGCTTCCCAACTGGGACGGATTCATGTCTTTGAGAATCCACGTTCGGACGCTCCTCCTGGGATCTTCCTCGACATCCAGTCCCAAGTCACTTACAAGGACACGCAGAACGAAGAGGGCCTGTTGGGATTGGCCTTTCATCCTCGCTTCGCCGAGAATGGACAATTCTTCGTCTATTACTCGACAACCGAGACGCCCCATACTTCCATCGTCTCACGATTCGAAGTCAGCCGCGACGACCCGCGGCGAGCCGACCCGAAGTCGGAAGTTCGTTTGATGACCCGTCCGCAGCCCTGCTCGAATCCCCCCGGAGGTGGGCTGCTGTTTGGCCTGGATGGCTACCTCTCAAGCGGCCTCGGTGATGGCGGCTCGGCCAATGACCCCCAGGGGAACGGCCAAAATCTGGAGACGTTGCTGGGGTCGTTGTTGCGAATTGACGTGGATCGCGAGTCGGAAGGTCGGCCCTACGCGATTCCGGAAGACAATCCGTTCCTCGATACCCCAGATGCTCGGCCGGAAATCTATGCCTATGGACTGCGGAACATCTGGGGAATGGCCATCGATCCGGAGACAAAGCTGTTTTACGCCGCCGACGTGGGACAGGATTTGTGGGAAGAGATCAATCTGATTGAGCGGGGGGGCAACTACGGCTGGAACCTTCGCGAGGGGCGACACCCATTCGGTCCTCGCGGATCCGGACCCCGCGAGGATTTGATCGAGCCGATTTGGGAATATAGCCACGCGGTGGGGCGGTCGATTACCGGCGGCATCGTTTACCGGGGCGAGGCACTTCCGGACCTGGTCGGGCATTACCTGCATGCCGACTACATCACCGGATTGATGTGGGGCCTGAAGTACGATCCCGAGTCTCGGCGGGTGGTGGCCAATCGCCCGTTGCCGGTCGAACCGACCTCGGTCATGGCTTTCGGAGTGGACGCGCGGGGAGAGGCCTATTACACGGACAGCTTCAGCCGCATCTTCCGTCTCGAACCGGCCCAGGATTCCGAGGATCCCTGATCGACGGATGGTCCGATGGGCCGGCGACCAAACATCAGGCGACCAGAACGTCAAACTCGGGGGCGTCAGGCGGACGGCTTCAGCTGAAAGATGGCTTCCACTTCCACCGCAATGTTGCCCGGCAGGGACCCCATCCCGACAGCGCTTCGAGCCCCCACTCCTTTCTCCGGGCCGTAGAGATCTCGAAATAGTTCGCTGAAGCCGTTAATGACGGCTGGATGAGCGGTAAAGTCGGGCGCGGCGTTCACCATGCCGAGCACCTTGACGACCCGTTCAATCTTGTCGAGGTCTCCCAGGTTGGCTCGGAGCGTGGCCACAATGGCCAAACCGGTTTGCCGAGCGGCGTCGTATCCGGCCTGCTGGTCGAGATCCGATCCTACTCGCCCCGTGATCAGAGTCCCGTCTGGTCGGAGCGGGCCATGCCCCGAGACATAGATCAAATCGCCGACTCGGACGACCGGCTGATAGACGCCTCCCGGTTTTGTAGCGGGAGGGAGTTCCAGATTCAGGGCTTGGAGCTGGGCTTCAGCACTCATGTTGCTACCTCATGGAATGGAGTATGGATGGTCGGATAGATACACGGATACACGGATACGGGATTACGGCCGGGTGGACGCGGGATGGACATCGGGACCTGGAAATTCGGCCCTGCCCACGTGGTCACGATGCGGCCCGGCAGGGATCCGAGTGTTCCCGCGAACCCGCGGCTGCCAATCGGGGACTGTTCCAGTGCGAACAGTGTCGTTGCGGCCATTGTAGTGTGGATCCCGGCCGATCTGTAGCACCTCGACAAGTCCGCAAGCATTCTGCTAAGTTGTGATCCCCGAAGGGGCTGCGGTCTGGCCCGTGGGTAACCAGGGAGTTGGAATAGCCATGCCCGAACGACAAATACTCGTCACCGCCGCTCTGCCATATGCCAATGGCCACATTCACATTGGTCACTTGATGGAGTATGTGCAGACCGACATCTGGGTCCGGTTTCAGAAGCTGCGTGGCAACCGGTGCGTCTTTATCTGTGCCGACGACACGCACGGGACGCCGATCATGATGCGGGCTCGCCAGGAGGGGCGGAGCGAGCTGGAGTTGATCGCGGAGATGCAGCAGGAGCATGAGCGGGATTTCGCCGAGTTCCAGATCGAGTTCGACAATTACGGCAGCACGAATTGTCCGGAAAACGAACAGCTTTGTCGCGAGTTCTGGCAGGCGTTGCGCCAGGCGGATTTGATTGTCGAGGCGGAGATTCAACAACTGTTCGACCCGCAAGCCGGGATGTTCCTGGCGGATCGATTCGTCCGAGGGACCTGTCCGAAGTGTGGGGCCGCCGACCAATACGGTGACAACTGTGATCGCTGCGGAGCCACCTATCGTCCCACCGATCTGGTCGATCCCCAGAGCTTGCTGACCGGCGCGACGCCGGAAATTCGCTCATCCCAGCAGTTATTTGTCCAGATCGAACAGCTGCATGACTTCCTTGAGCAATGGACGCAGCAGGGGGGGCATCTGCAGCGCGAGGTGGCCAACTACTTGATGGGGCATTTTCTCCAGGAACCCTTGCGGGACTGGGACATTTCTCGTCCCGCCCCCTATTTCGGATTCGAAATTCCGGATGCCCCCGGCAACTACTGGTACGTCTGGTTCGATGCTCCCATCGGCTATGTCGCCTCGACTCGGCAATGGTGTGACCGCCATGGGGACGAACTGGCCAATTGGTGGCAGAATCCCTCGACGGAGATCCATCACTTCATCGGCAAGGACATCACCTACTTCCACACGCTCTTCTGGCCCGCCATGTTGAAGACGGTCGGCTATCAGCTTCCGACTCAAGTTCACATTCACGGGTTTCTTACCGTCGATGGCCGGAAGATGTCCAAGCGGGACGGCACATTTATACTCGCTCGCACCTATCTCAAACATCTCGACCCCTCCTACTTCCGCTACTACCTGGCGTCGAAGCTGGGACCACGGTTGGACGACCTCGACTTGAACTTGGAGGAGTTCGTCAACAAGGTGAACGCCGACCTGATCGGCAAGGTGGTCAACCTGGCTTCTCGGACAGCGAAATTCGTCCAGGAAACGGGGCTGTCGGCAACCTATCCCGACGATGGCGGCTTGTTCGCTCGAGGCGCCGCGGCGGGGGAAGAGATTGCCGAGGCCTACGAGACCGGGGATTACAATCGAGCGATGCGGATCATTATCGCCTTGGCGGATCAGGCGAATCCGTTTGTCGAAGCCGCTCAGCCCTGGAAACTGCGCAAAGATCCCGCCGCTGCCAGCGAGCTACAGGATGTCTGCACGATTGCCTTGAACCTGTTTCGACAACTGGTGGTCTATCTCTCGCCGGTTCTTCCCGATCTGGCTGCCAAGACCGAGCGGCTATTGGGCCGCCCCATCGAGCGTTGGGAGGAGACCGAGACACCACTGGTCGGAACTCCCGTTGCCGAATTCCAGCACCTGATGAAACGCGTCGAAAGAAAGGATGTGGACAAGATGATTGAAGAGAGTCGCGAGGCGGCGGCAAGTGGAGCCGCGTCGTCCCAGCCGCCGGCCGGCGAGGCTCAAGCGGCCGGCGAAGGGACCACGGTCTGGAACGACTCCGATGAACCACTGCGGGCCGAACCCCTCGCGGAAACCTGCACGATCGACGACTTCGTGAAGGTCGATCTTCGAGTAGCGCGGGTTTTGGCGGCTGAGCAAGTCCCGGAAGCCAAGAAGCTCCTGAAGCTGACGCTCGGCCTCGGTGGGGACGAGCGGCGGACCGTATTTGCCGGAATCAAGGCGGCCTACGAACCCGAGCAACTGGTGGGACGTTTGGTCGTGATGGTGGCCAATCTGGCCCCTCGACAAATGAAGTTCGGCTTGAGCGAGGGGATGGTGGTCGCCGCGGGACCGGGCGGCCAAGATGTCTTCCTGCTCGGCATCGACTCGGGAGCCCAGCCCGGCCAACGAGTCCACTAGCGCGTCCTTCGCGAGAACCGATACAAACTTCGGGGAAGGCCCAGGGCGGAAAAGTTCGCGGGCCGCTCCTCCAACGGAAATGACCCTCGGCACTCCGAGCCTGACGTGGAAACCACGCAGGCCCCGAGCGCGAGGGTC
The DNA here is from genome assembly GCA_050485845.1 of Pirellulaceae bacterium. GTDB lineage: Bacteria > Planctomycetota > Planctomycetia > Pirellulales > Pirellulaceae > JBJHCD01. Next base: position 14,504 of record JBJHCD010000006.1, read on the forward strand.
ACTCGCCATTCACTGATCAACGTTGGACGTCGGCCCGCGATCCGTGCTTGGTGTTCGTCTCTTTTCGGGAAACCAATGGGACGGCTCAGTCCGACCTGCCGAGGCAGTCTGGGCTTCGCCTCAATCCCCCGGTTTCCCGAAAATCAACCGTGCCAGGCATTAGAAATCGTAGGACAGGTTGACCTTGTAGAAGTCATCCCCAAAGTTCTGACGGTCCACGTCCCAGCCGGCTGAGAACCGAGCGGAAAGGCCATTGGGAAGTGAGAACTGAACGTACGGTCCCAACCACTGATAGAGCCCTCCTGGGATGGCTCGACCCGTGCTTCGGAGCTGTTCGTAGTGGAGACCGGTAGAGACAATTTGCCGCCAATCGTTGTAGTCGCCCCAGGGCTTGATGCCGGCGTTGTACCACCAGTGCAGGAACTCCGCTCGACCATCTCGATCTCCACGACCTCCGATATAGTAGCCCATGTACAGCTCGGATTCGAAGAACGTGTCGTCGTAGTTGATCGTCAAGTTGGGTACGACCCCTTCGAACGCCTTCGGAAAGCCGTCTCCGGCGATGCCCGAGAGGAGGGCACCATTGAGAACACCAAACTGTGGATTGATGTTCAGGGCCCCTCCCATGTACTTGAAGTTCAGGCCAGCTCCGAATTCGGTCCAGAGACCGATACCGTCAATGCCGACCGGACCATTCAGGCCGCCAGGCCCTTGAGAGAAGAAGTCCGTGTTCCACAGAATCGCGTAGAACGTGAAATCCACGAACTCGTTCATGGCATACCCTCCGGAAGCCGCCAGGTAGGTTCCGAAGAAGTTGTCCTGATTAAGCTCCAGAGTGGCGGCAAACGGGCTATTACCTCCGAACGCCCCCGTGCCGGGAAGCCAGCAGCTATCGCAGCCGTTATCACAACCGTCATCGCAGGGCTTCGCACAGTCGTCCCCGAAATATCCGTTATGAGATACCGGAACAACCGGCTGTGCTGTTGGTCCGGAGGTCATCTGAAAGGGGTTCGCCCCCTGCTGACCTCCCGAGATCGTTTCGACATTCTGCTGGTTTCCCGAATTGAAAACTCGGGAAAAAAGGCTGTCCGCTTGGACCTGCCCACCAACGCCCAGAATCAGCGCTGGAATTAAAGCGTAAATCGTGCACTTCATGCTGAATCGCTCCATCCGATGGAAAGGGTTACGATTTGGGCGCCATCCCAAAATCGCTTATTGCAACCCGCTTTCGCGTTTCTTCATTAAGTGCCGCCTGTTCTTCATCACTCTCGAAAACTCGGCGCGGAGGAAAGGGATCCCCTCAGAGCAGGCCGCTCCAGGGTCCGTTTTCCCGGGATGGCCGCGACTCCCCTTTTGCCTGCGGTGGTGTGCGCCGTCCGAGTGCCGCTGCCGACAACATCAGTGTGATGAAGACACTTCAGCTTGAATTTTCGGGATCCAGCCGCCGCTCCCTGCAGCCATTTCTGGCCTTCCCAGGAAAACCAACTACTCCAAATTGCCCGAAATCATGTGGTTTTCCAGCTGGATAAAATAGGCAGTTTCCCATCTCGCCAGACTTGCCCCCGTAAAGCGGTAAAGCGTCTTCGTCCGGCTCCCCCCTGCGGTTTGTTGTCGGAAATCGTTCCTTCAGGACAATCGGATGACGAATTGGCACGGGGAGTGCTGTTAACGGCGAGGCAGTACTGCTCGATCGGTCCAAGGGACCTGCGGCTTGCCTCCGACAAAGGGAAATTGATTTGCCCACGAAAACAACGCTCTTCCGCTGGAACATGCGATTTTTCAGCGAATTACCTAATGGATCCTCGAGCGGAGATTGCCTTCATTCCCCTCCGCTTGTCGCACCTGATTGCCCCGCATCGCCCCTCGCACCCCCTCACAATGACTCGACCGCTCGACAAGTTCGGCAGATTGCTCTTGTAAAAAATACAATTCCGGCCCACATTGACGCCTGACAAGAAGAAACCGCGATGGGGATTCGGCAGCACGGAACCGGTTTCCCACCCAGTAGTCGCTCGCACGGATTCGCGAGCGGAGGGAGCCCCCGCCAATCCCCTCAGTCGGGCACCCGCGAAATTTCCCCACTGACCCGCGGCACGGTTAGCCGCCCAGCACAATCGTGATCCATGGAGGGAAGCGATGGTCAATTTGAACTTACTTCTGCTTTCGGCCGTTCTCTCGGCCAACAGCGAGGCGGTCCTGGTGCAGTTCACCGCCCAGAACTGTGTCCCCTGTCAACAGATGGTTCCCGCCATGCAGCGACTGGAGGAGGCGGGTTATTCCATTCGCCAGGTCGACATTGACCGCCATCCTCAGATCGCCCGCGACTGGCAGGTCGATGCCGTCCCGACTTTCGTCCTGGTCCGCGAAAACCGGGAGATCGACCGGATCGTCGGCCCCGCCAGCTTCGACCGACTGATGCAAATGTTCCAGCGAGCTGGACGGTCAAGTCCGGTCCGTCCGACGGAAGACGCCCAGTCACGGGATGCCGGCCGTGACCACTCCCTGATGGTGCGAGGGCAATCGCCCGATCGCGAATCGAATTCCAGCCGGCCCCAACAGCCGCGACAAGCCCAACAAGCCGAACGCACCGAACACAGCCAAGCAGCCCCGCGTGCGGGACAGGCCGAACAATTGGGATTGGCCGCCAGCGTGCGAATCAAAGTGAACGATGCCAAGGGAACCTCGTTCGGCACCGGAACGATTGTGGACACGCATCAGGACGAAGCCCTGGTGGTCACATGCGGCCACCTGTTTCGCGACTCCCAAGGACGAGGGGAGATTCTCGTGGAACTGCTGGATCCCAGGGCCGAGGGGCGAGTCGTCCCGGGCCAGGTGATCGATTGGGACGCGGATGATCGGGATATTGCCCTGCTGGTCATTCGGCCCGGTATGCAAGTCACGGCTGCCCCAGTGGCGGGGAGTCTGGAGCAGTCGCGGCGAGGCGCCGCGGTCTTCAGCATCGGATGCGACCATGGCGGACCTCCCAGCGTCGTGCGCAGCCGAGTAAATGCCATTGACCGATACACCCACGGACCCAATATCGTCGTGGCGGGGCAGCCCGTCGATGGCCGAAGCGGAGGCGGATTGTTTAACTCAGCCGGCGAACTGATCGGCATCTGCAACGCGGCGGATCCCACGGACGACGAGGGGATCTACGCCGGACTCCGTACCATCCACGAACAGCTCGACCTCATCGGAATGTCTCGGATTTATCAGCGATCCCAGGGCTCGCTGGCCCAGGCGAACACTGGCCCCCATCCAACCAACGTTCCCCCCTCTCCGGATTCCGACGCCCCAGTTCCGTCCAATCCTCCCCCCGCTCCCAACTCCGATTGGACCAGCACGACCCCACCTGCCAGGCCAGGAGAACCAGGGCGAGATCCATTGGGCCGTCCCGAGGATGAACAACGCGATGAACAACATGTCGGAGAACTGGGCGTCCCGCTCAGTGACCTGGTGGCGGCCCTCGAGAATGGCCAGGAGGTCATCTGCATCATCCGAGCCCCCAACCAAAAGGAAGCTCGAGTTGTTTTTCTGGACGACGCAGCCCGGGAAATGCTGTCACAAATCAACCCCCGATCATCACGTGAATCACGAACTCCCGTCGCCGATCAGCAGACAGCCTCGCGCCCCGTCCCGACACAGTGGCGACAGTAACTCAACCGAACTCAACCGAACTTGAACTTATCACGCTTAGCCCATCCAACCTGGAAGCAGCTCGTGAAAGGTTGACTGGAGCATTGATTCGGGGAAGAGACAAAACGAGAACTCGCGCGAACCCAGAACCTGGGTGTTCTGAAGTCGCTCCCGGAGGTCGGCCAATTCCCGAATGACTTGTTGCCGCGTCGGCTCGACCAGGGGTTGCAACGCCAGATTGGTTCGTTCGATGACCTGATGGCGTTCCTTCCGACTCCCCTTGGGAAGTTGGCGAGCAATCCAGTCCCGTTTCCTTGCAGCCAGTTCCAACACCTCGGGCGTGGTGGGAGCATGTTTCTCGGGATGGAAACGCAACTCCCGCAAGCAATGTTCCAGCCTCCGCACGTCCTCTGGAGTCACGTCGTCTCGCGAAACGGGGAGGAGGACCGTGGCCGAAATCGTCAAGTAACCAGGAGGCTCCACGCCAAAGAAGCGGCGGAGGATCTCATCCGTCAATTGGTCGTACTTCGCTCCTCCGATTCCATGGAGAAACAAGTCTCCGCAGGCGAGTCGAGCGAACATGGTGGTCACCAGGGCGCGGGGGCGAATTCGGAATCCCCGGCGTCGGGCCTCTCCCCAAGCCTCGGCGGCTCGGTCCGCATTCCCCTCGGGAACGAGCGGCCAGCGAAGCACGACCTGCCGCCGGTCGGTAAGCTCGACTTCCTTTCCGGCTTGACGCACAAACAGAGGACGCCGCCATGGCTCCTCGTCGCTCCATATCCAGAAGGGAGCCTCCAGCCAATCCTGTTGAAGGTCAAGATCGGCGACCGGGTGTGATCGACTGCGAATCCCATGGACGTGTCGATAGTCCCGCAATGCCTGATTGTAATGCTCGCGAAATCGAGGGAGGTGAGCCAGTAGATGGGAGGCGAACCAGCGGAACGACCAGGTGTCACAGGCAACGCTCATCGGCAGCTCGAGCGTCTCCGCCCCCCAAGCGGCCTCGACTTGATGTCGAGCTTGTGCCAGGGCTAGACCCAACTTTCGCGTGCGGCGGGCCGCTTCCTGGGCAGATGGCCAGAATTGTGTCACCAGCGGCTCCACCCCCCAGGGACGGAGCGTCTCGGCCACTCGCTCGGGAAACGAGTCAAACAGAGAGTAATCCAAGACGTCTCGCTGCTCGTAAGGGACATCACCACCCGCCCGATCGAGTCGAATTCGCGAGACCGACAGCCCCTCCTTCCGCCGCGCCGGAGCCCGGACGGAAGTCGCTCGAGCCAGATCGTTGTCGACCACCAGATTTAGCGCTAGACTACCGCCGGCCACTCCCCCGAGTTGTCTGGCCAAGTGGGCCAGGGCAAAGTTCTTGAACCAGACGCCGGGATGAAACAACTCCGGCTGATGGCCCGCCAGGAGCAATCGGCTGGGCTGAGCAACTCGAGGCCCCGACAGGGACAAGTATCCTTCCGTGTACTCATAGGCGGCGGCCACGACTTCACGCCGGGCCTCTTCCCGGAAATCCCCCAAGTCGCGCCCTTGGATGTCGTCATGCCGCCCCGTCAATATCCCGATGTTCTGTTCGACCAGTGACGCAACGTCGCTCCAACCCGGTTCGACCAGGACGCCACCATGGTGCCGAGGAGTTCGAAGTTGGCGATACTGCAGCGCGTCACTGCTCATGGAACTGCTCATTCGGTCCCTTTCTCGCAGGCAAACTTCTTCTCTTGTTCGCCGCCCACGAGCCCCACCTCCGCCATGCTTCGCTCCAAGATTTCATGGTAGTACTTCAATCGCGTTTCGCCATCGTCCAGCGCTCCCCCGAATGACCGGGATTCATCGAGGTAAATCAACGGGACCGGTAGTTCAATCACGCGAAGTCCGGCCCGAGCGGCCCGGACCCACAACTCCAGGGGCATGGCATAGCCGGTGTCTCGCGTCCGTAGCTGGGGGAGCACCGAGACGCGATACGCCTTGAAACCGCAGAAGGCGTCCGTCAAATGGAATCCCAAGCGACGGTTCAGTTCCTGAGTCAACTGTTGATTGATTTGGCGCCGCTGAGCCGGCGGCTCGCTGTCCCCCTCATACGTCTGCAAGTATCGACTCCCGGAAACGATGTCGGCCTCTTGTGCCGCCGCGATGAACTCCGGAATCCGCTGCGGCTCGTGCTGACCGTCACAATCAATGGTCACCAGAAAGTCGTACTTCTCCCGCACGGCGTAGTCAAAGGCGGTCAACAGAGCGGCACCATACCCTTGATTTTGGGGGTGAGTCAGGACGTGAATCCCCAATCGCGAAGCCAAGTCGGAGAGCAGGGTGGCCGTTCCATCGGTGGAGCCATCGTCAACGACCAAAATGTCATCGCCGTGGCGGTTGACCTGTTCCAGGACCGGCGCCACGTACTGAACCTCGTTGAACACGGGTAGGGCAGTCAAACAACGAGGTTTCATGAAGCGGGGCTCGTGAGTGTGGGCAGAACGGGCAGGGCGAACGCGAGGCCGCGTGTCGGGCCGAGAAGTGTATTGTAGGCCGCCCTTCCCAAGCGTCAACGCAAAACGCTCTTTCAGGCGGTACTCCACCCCATCCAAATAGCTATCGCCCCCGGAAGGCAGGAACACATGCGCTGAAAATTACGCGGGTGTTTCGCTCCCCATGTCGGGGGAATGGGGAGAGACTGAAGTCGGCCGGCATGACATTGCGACGGCTTTTCGTTGATGCGCTCCGATTCGAGGGCTAGACTGACAACTATGATCCGAATCCCGAGTGACTCACCCACACCCTTGTCGCAGGCCTTGCGGGTGTCTTCTTGGCTACCCTGGGGAGTCCTATCGTTCGGACTCGGCCTCAGCCTGCTCTTGTTTGTCGGGCTCGGCAAACTGCACAATCGCGTCGTCCGAGCGGAATTTGCCTCGCTGGCCAACGGGCACGTCATTGAGCTTCGAAGAGAACTCGACCATCTCTTCGGTTTTCTCCGCATCGTTGGCCCCGTCTATGCCTCCTCCATGATCTCTTCCCGCGAAGAGCCTCTCTGGCTCGCCCAGGACTATCTGGCCGAGCATTACCCCAGCATTGAGCAGATTGGTTGGGTCCCCTTCGTGGACGACGCCCGGCGAGGCGACTACGAGGCGGACCGAAAGAAGTTTCTCGCGAACTACTCCATACGGCAATTGAGCGAACACCGAGAGATTGTGCGGGCGGAGCGGCGTCAGGCCTACTTTCCGATTTCTCACAAGTTTTGGGAGCGGGGCGGAGAAAACGAACAAGACCTTGGTTTTGATTTGGGCACTCTGAGGACTTGCCGACGGGCCATCGAACATGCCTCGCAAACCGGTCAGCTCGCCTTCGCCCCGGCGGACCTGCCGGGGGGCGATCCAAGCTCGCCCCGTTTTCTGGTGTTCGTGCCGATCTTTCGCGCAGTGCCACCCGAGGACAACCGCTCGGAACGTCCAGAAAG